>NZ_JBHYJB010000018.1:0-178532 GCF_042740175.1 Streptomyces sp. NPDC059009
GGGTCCGGGGCGGAGCCCCGGGGCCTCAGCCCCGGCCCGCACCACCAGCGCCGCCGGGGCGCGCTCGCACAGGCCCAGGCAGGGGCTCGCCTCCACGGCCACCCCGGAGGCGGGGCCGAGACGGGCCCCCACCTCCTCGCACAGCGAAGCCCCGCCGCAGGCGATGTCCGTACACACCCGCACCACCGTCGCAGGCCGCGGCCGCACCGAGAACATGGAGTAGAACGTCGCCACCCCGTACCCCTCCGCGGGCGGCACCGTCAGCCGCCGGCACAGGTAGTCGAGGCCGCCCTCGCTCACCCACCCCACCCGGTCGTTCAGCGCGTGCAGCCCCGGCAACAGCAGGTCGCGCCGCTCGCGGGCCGCCCGCCCGCCCCTGGCCCACCGCAGATCGGCCTCCGGCCGGTCGTCGGCGCCCTCCCAGGCGGAGTCCGGCGGGCCGAGCAGCGCGTCGACCGCCGCCCGCTCCTCGTCCGTCGGCTTGCTGTCACCGAAGCGCAGGTCCATCAGCCGGCCACCTCCACCTTGTCGATGCGTATCGCCGACGCCTTGAACTCCGCCGTGCCCGCGATCGGGCAGTTCGCCTCGATCGTCAGCTGGTTGGTGTCCACCTCGTCGGGAAAGTGCATGGTCATGAACGCGAGTCCGGGGCGGAGCCCGGGGTCCACCCAGACCGGGGCGAGGACGGTGCCGCGCCGCGAGGACACCTGGACCTCCTCGCCGACCACCACCCCGTACCGCTCGGCGTCCTCCGGGCACAGCTCCACGTACTCGCCGCGGCGCAGCGGGGATGCGAAACTCCCGCTCTGTACGCCGGTGTTGTAGGAGTCGAGCCGTCGGCCGGTCGTCAGCCGGATCGGGTACTGCTCGTCGGTGAGGTCCACGGGCGGGTCGTGCGCGACCAGGCCGAAGGGGGCGGTGTCGCCGCGCTCGGCCACGTCCGTCCTCCACAACCTGCCGTGCAGGTACGTCGGTTCGAGGCGGTCCTCGTCGGGGCAGGGCCACTGGATGCCCTGAAGGGAGTCCAGGCGTTCGTACGTCATGCCGTGGTGGTCGGGGGAGAGGGAACGCAGCTCGTTCCAGACCGCCTCCGCGTCCGCGTACTTCCACTCGTGGCCGAGCCGGGCCGCGAGGTCGCAGATGATGTCGATGTCCTCGCGGGCCTCGCCGGGCGGGCGCACCGCCGCGCGCACCCGCTGGACGCGGCGCTCGCTGTTGGTCGTGGTGCCCTCGGTCTCGGCCCAGCCCGCCGTCGCGGGCAGCACGACATCCGCGAGCTCGGCGGTCTTCGTCAGGAAGATGTCCTGGACCACCAGGAAGTCGAGGGCGCCGAGGCGGCGTACCGCCTGGTCGCTGTCGGCCTCCGACTGGGCCGGGTTCTCGCCGATGCAGTAGACCGCCCGCAGCGATCCCGCCTCCATCGCCTCGAACATCTCCGTGAGGTTCAGGCCGTAGCGCGGCTGGATCGGCACCTCCCACGCCGACTCGAACTTGAGGCGCGCCGCGTCGTCGAGGATGTCCTGGAAGCCGGGCAGGCGGTTGGGGATCGCGCCCATGTCGCCGCCGCCCTGCACGTTGTTCTGGCCGCGCAGGGGCTGCAGGCCGGAGCCGTGGCGGCCCACATGGCCGGTCAGGAGGGAGAGGTTGATCAGGGCGCGGACGTTGTCCGTGCCGTTGTGGTGCTCGGTGATGCCGAGCGTCCAGCACAGCTGGGCCCGTTCCGCGCGGGCGTAGGCGTGCGCCAACTCCCGTATGGCGGCGGCCGGTACGCCCGTGACCTTCTCGGCGAGCGAGAGGGTCCAGGGTTCGACGAGGGCCTTGTAGTCGTCGTATCCGGAGGTGGCCCGTTCGATGAAGGCGTGGTTGGCGAGGCCCGCGTGGATGATCTCGCGGCCGATCGCGTGGGCCATCGGGATGTCCGTGCCGACGTTCAGGCCGAGCCAGCTCTCCGCCCACTGCGCGGTGCTGGTGCGGCGCGGGTCGACCGCGTACATCCGGGCGCCGTTCCTGATGCCCTTCAGGACGTGCTGGAAGAAGATCGGGTGCGCGAAGCGGGCGTTGGAGCCCCACATCACGATGAGGTCGGTCTGTTCCACTTCCGCGTACGAGGAGGTGCCGCCGCCCGAGCCGAACGCGGCGGACAGGCCCGCGACGCTCGGGGCGTGACAGGTGCGGTTGCAGGAGTCGACGTTGTTGGTGCGCATGACGACGCGGGCGAACTTCTGCGCCACGTAGTTCATCTCGTTGGTGGCGCGGGCGCAGGAGAACATCCCGAACGCGCCCTTGGCAGCCCCGAGTCCGGCGGCGGCGCGGGTGAGGGCCTCCTCCCAGGTGGCGGTGCGCAGCGGCTCGTCGCGGGAGTCCCGTACGAGGGGGTGGGTGAGGCGGGTGTAGGTCTTGGGGGTTCGGTCGCGTTTGCTCATGCGGCGGTCCTCAATGCGAGCAGGTCCGAGATGGCGTGGACGGTGCGGAGCGTCGGCACCGGAACCCCGGTGATGTCCGCCAGTTCGACGACGGCCGCGAGCAGCACGTCCAGCTCCAGGGGCTTGCCGCGCTCCAGGTCCTGCAGGGTGGAGGTGCGGTGGTCGCCGACGCGTTCGGCGCCCGCGAGGCGGCGCTCGATGGAGATGTCCGGTTTGCAGCCGAGGGCGGCGGCGACCGCGAGGGTCTCCGACATCATGATCTCGATGACGCGCCGGGTGCCGCCGTGCAGACACATCTCGCGCATCGTGGCGCGGGCGAGCGCGCTGATCGGGTTGAAGGAGATGTTGCCGAGCAGCTTGATCCAGATGTCGGCCCGGAGTTCGGGCTCGACCGGGCACTTGAGGCCGCCCGCGACCATGGCCTCGCTGAAGGCGGCGCAGCGCGGGGAGAGGGACCGGTCGGGCTCGCCGATGGAGAAGCGGGTGCCTTCGAGGTGCCGGACCACTCCCGGCCCCGCCAACTCCGTTGCCGCGTACACCACGCAGCCGATGGCGCGCTCCGGCGCGAGCACCGCGCTGACGGCGCCGCCCGGGTCGACGCTCTCCACGCGGTGGCCGTCGTGCGGTCCGCCGTGCCGGTGGAAGTACCACCAGGGAATGCCGTTCTGCGCGGCGATCACCGCGGTGGTGTCGTGCAGCAGGGGCTCGATGAGCGGCCCGCACGCCGCGTACGAGTTGGCCTTGAGGCCCAGGAAGACATAGTCGACGGGGCCGATGTCGGCCGGGTCGTCGGTGGCGTGGGCCTGCGCGGTGAAGTCGCCGCGCGGGCTGAGGACCCGGACGCCGTGCTGCCTCATGGCCGCCAAGTGCGGTCCACGGGCGACGAGATGGACGTCGGCACCCGCGCGGTGCAGCGCGGCTCCGACATAGGCGCCGATCGCACCGGCGCCGAGTACTGCGACTTTCACGGTGGGGCGCTCCGTTCGGTCGAGGGATCCGAAGAAGGCTCAGAGCAGTTGCCGACTGTCGATGGAATATTGTCTACAGTATGGAAGTTGGGCCAGCAAGAGGTCTGACGCGCCTCGCGGCAGATTGCATAGCGTCGACGAAGGAGCGGACGAAGCGGCGCCCGCCCTCTTCCCAACTCCCCGGCTGATTCCTACCGTTCGGGATCATGAGACCCCCCGTCGCGCCACCCGGCTGGAGCCGGTGGCTGGTACCGCCCGCCGCCCTCTCGGTGCACCTCTCCATCGGCCAGGCTTATGCCTGGAGCGTCTTCAAACCGCCCCTGGAATCCGCGCTCGACCTCAGCGGCACGCAGAGCGCGCTCCCCTTCCAGCTCGGCATCGTCATGCTCGGCCTGTCCGCGGCGTTCGGCGGCACCCTCGTCGAACGCAACGGCCCGCGCTGGGCCATGGCCGTCGCCCTCACCTGCTTCTCCTCCGGCTTCCTGCTCGCCGCGCTCGGCGCCGCCACGCAGCAGTACTGGCTGATCGTGTTCGGCTACGGCTTCGTCGGCGGCATCGGGCTCGGCATCGGGTACATCTCGCCGGTGTCGACGCTGATCAAGTGGTTCCCCGACCGGCCCGGCATGGCCACGGGCATCGCCATCATGGGCTTCGGCGGCGGCGCGCTCATCGCCTCGCCGTGGTCGGCGCGGATGCTCGACTCCTTCGGCACGGACGCGGACGGCATCGCGCTCGCGTTCCTGGTGCACGGGCTCACGTACGCCGTGTTCATGGCGCTCGGGGTGGCCCTGGTGCGCGTACCGCGGGCGGAGGCGGCGCCGAAGCCGGGCGCTCCCGCGCCGCTCGACGGGCCGCAGGTCTCCGCGCGGCAGGCGATCCGCACCCCGCAGTTCTGGTGCCTGTGGCTGGTGCTCTGCATGAACGTGACCGCCGGGATCGGCATCCTGGAGAAGGCCGCCCCGATGATCACCGACTTCTTCGCGGACTCGGACACCCCCGTCTCCGTCTCGGCGGCGGCGGGCTTCGTCGCGCTGCTCTCCGCCGCCAACATGGCCGGGCGCATCGGCTGGTCCTCCGCCTCCGACCGCATCGGCCGCAAGAACGTCTACCGGCTCTACCTCGGCGCGGGCGCGCTCATGTATCTGCTCATCGCCCGGTTCGGCGACGGCTCCAAGCCGCTGTTCGTCGTCTGCGCGCTGGTGATCCTCTCCTTCTACGGGGGTGGGTTCGCCACCATCCCGGCCTACCTGAAGGACCTCTTCGGCACCTATCAGGTCGGCGCCATCCACGGCCGCCTGCTCACCGCGTGGTCCACGGCCGGCGTCCTCGGGCCGCTCATCGTGAACCGGGTCGCCGACCACCAGAAGGACGCGGGCAAGCACGGCCCCGAGCTCTACGGCCTCTCCCTCACGATCATGATCGCGCTGCTCGCCGTGGGCTTCGTCGCGAACGAACTCGTCCGCCCCGTCCACGCCCGCCACCACATCCCCGACCCCAGGAAGGCCGCAGATGTCCACGCCGACGAGCCCGCTCCCCAGTGACCCCGCCCCCTCCGCCGCCCCCGGGGCCCCACCCCGGCGCCGGGCACTGATCGCCGGGGCCTGGCTCTGGGTGCTCGCCCCACTGGGTTACGGTTTGTACGAGCTCGTACGGAAGGCGACACAGCTGTTCACCGGGTGACGCCCCGCGCCGGGGTGGCTGAGGTGACTCCCGGCGCCGAAGGCCAGTAGGAAACCGGTCAACCGGCTGGCATTGGCTGAATCTGATCGGCGTATGCGCTGGTCAACTGGCCTTCCAGGAAGCCCGGTTGGGGCTTCCAAGCCGCTTTCAATACCCCTGCCGACGTGCCTTTGTTGTGGGATCCTGACCGCGGTGCGGTGATGTTCGGTCACGCTCTGCTCAACGCGTGCACAGGTCCGTGCGTCTCTTCACCAGGTGGCGGAATTGATGAGATCCATCCAAACCCGCTGCCGCAATCCTGTCGCTTTACGTGCACGGTTACCCATCAGTCTCTGACCAGACTGGTGGGTCCCGCAGCTCCGGCAACTCGGCATAAAAGGGGGATCCGCTCCATGCATGGCTCGCGCATCACGTCCGTCGGTCACTATCAACCGGCCGGTGTGCTCACCAACGAGGACCTTGCCGCCATGGTCGACACCAGCGATGAATGGATCCGGTCGCGGGTGGGCATCCGCACCCGTCACATCGCGGGCCCGGAGGAGCCCGTCGACGAGCTGGCCTGGCACGCGGGGGCCAAGGCACTCGCCGCCGCGGGCCTGCCGCCCGACGGCGTCGACCTCGTGGTGGTGGCCAC
This sequence comes from Streptomyces sp. NPDC059009, assembly GCF_042740175.1. Lineage (NCBI taxonomy): Bacteria > Bacillati > Actinomycetota > Actinomycetes > Kitasatosporales > Streptomycetaceae > Streptomyces > Streptomyces sp. NPDC059009. The sequence continues at coordinate 5,706 of NZ_JBHYJB010000018.1, forward strand.
CTCGACCGCAGTCGACCGCTCCCCGAACATGGCCGCCCGCGTCTCCGCCCGCCTCGGCATCCCGGCCCCCGCGGCCCTCGACGTGAACGTGGTGTGCGCCGGGTTCACCCACGCCCTCGCCACCGCCGACCACGCGGTACGGGCGGGCGCCGCGACCCGCGCCCTCGTCATCGGCGCCGACAAGATGTCCTCCATCGTGGACTGGACCGACCGCAGCAGCTGCGTCCTGGTCGGGGACGGCGCCGGAGCGGCCGTCGTCGAGGCGTGCGAGCCGGGCCAGGAGCCCGGCATCGGGCCGGTGCTGTGGGGCTCGGTGCCCGAGATGGGCGACGCCGTGCGGATCGAGGGCGAGCCGCCGCGCTTCGCGCAGGAGGGGCAGAAGGTGTACCGATGGGCGACGACGCAGCTGCCGCCGCTGGCCCGGCAGGCGTGCGAGCGGGCCGGGTTCGCCCTGGACGAGATCGCCGCGGTCGTGCTGCACCAGGCCAACCTGCGCATCGTCGAACCCCTCGCCGAGCGCATCGGCGCGGTGAACGCGGTGGTCGCACGCGACGTCGTCGACTCGGGCAACACCTCGGCCGCGAGCGTGCCGCTCGCCCTCTCGAAGCTGGTGGAGCGCGGCGAGATCGTCACCGGGGACCCCGTCCTGCTCTTCGGGTTCGGCGGCAACCTGTCGTACGCGGGACAGGTGGTGCGCTGCCCGTAGTGGCCCGGCGAGTTCGCGCGTGTGACTGGCTCAACTCCCCCTGGCCCTGGTCATTGTGCTCCGTAGACTGTAGACAAAAGGCAATCGGCTGTTGAGCGATGTCTGTTGTCTGATGTCTGATGTCTGATGTCTGTTGGCCGGGACCGCACATCGGGGCCAGAGGGGGCGTGATGTTGTCCGCAGGACTGCCACAGGGGGCCGTGCCCCGGCTGGAGCGGCCCGGTCCGCTGCGGGAGCGGGTCTACGAGGCGCTGCTCGAACTCATCACGACCCGCGCCCTGCAGCCGGGCCAGCACCTGGTGGAGAGCGAACTCGCGGGGCACCTCGGGGTGTCGCGGCAGCCCGTACGGGAAGCGCTGCAGCGCCTCAACACCGAGGGCTGGGTCGATCTGCGCCCCGCACAGGGCGCGTTCGTGCACGAGCCGACGGAGGAGGAGGCGGACCAGCTCCTCACCGTCCGCACGCTCTTGGAGGCCGAGGCCGCCCGGCTCGCCGCCGCCAACGCGGGCACGTCCGGGATCACCGCCCTCGAAGAGCTCTGTGCGAAGGGCGAACAGGCCGTCGCGGACGGGGACGTGGACCTGGTCGTCGCCACCAACGCCGCGTTCCACGGCAAGGTCATGGAGCTCGCGGGCAACCTGGTCCTCGCGGAGCTCGCGGGGCAGGTGGACCGGCGGGTCCGCTGGTACTACACGCCGGTGGCGCGGCAGCGGGGCAAGCAGTCCTGGATCGAGCACCGGGCGCTGATCGCGGCGATCGCTGCGCGCGACGAGCGGCGGGCCACGGAGGTCATGCGGGCGCATACGGAGCATACGAGGGAGACGTACCACCACCGCGAGCAGGGCTAGTCGCCGGGGGGCTGGTCCCTCTCCGTCGCTCCGCGACGGTGCGTTGCTGTGGCTTGTGCGGTCCTTGGGTTGGGCGCCCTTGGTTCGGCGCCGCTCCGCGGCTGTGCCTTGCTGCGGCTCCGCCGCGCTGGTTCCTCGCCGCTCCGCGGCCCTGACTCCCCGCGGCTCCGCCGCGTGACTTCCCCGCCGCTCCGCGGCGGTCTCCCACCCGCCCACCCGTATCTCTCTCACGCAGGGTGGGTGCGTATTTCTCTCACGTGGGGTGGGTCCGTATCTCTCTCACGCGGGGTGGGTTCGTGCGCTCTCACGTGGGGTGGGTGTGTGTCCTCACCCGGGATGGGTCTGTGTGCTCTCACCCGGGATGGGTTCGTGTGCTCTCGCGCGGGGGCGTCTCCGACGTCAGCATGCCCGCCAACACCACCACCAGGCCCAGGAGTTCCGCCACCGCCGACAGGCCCGTCCCCAGGAGCGTCGTCGCCAGCGTGACCGGGACCGCCGTCGCCCGGTACCTCACCGGGCCGAAGCCGAGAGCCCGGCGGAACGCCACGTCGCCCGCGAGGAACAGGGCCACGCCGCCCGCGAGCGCCAGCGCGGGGGCCGTGGGCAGGGACTCGGTGAGGTGGCCGATCGACTTCTTCACGCCTGCCGCGAAGAACGCGATGCCGAGGAGCATCGGCAGGAACGAGTAGTAGTACGCCCGGATCGCGAGAGCGAACCGGCGCGTCGGCGGGGTGCGGGCGAACACCGCCTCCGCCGCGCCCTCGTCACGCACGAAGTACGTCCACCACAGCGCCGCCGCGACGGCGAGCGCCAGGAACGCACCGGCCGCGAGCTCGCCGGTGATCCGCAGGTCGCCCGCGCCGACCCCGATCGCGACGATCGACTCCCCGAGCGCCACGATGAGGAGGAGGCCGTGCCGCTCCACCAAGTGGGTGGCGCTCAATCCGCCCAGGCGCAGGCCGAGTTGGCCGGGGCCCGGCGTGCCGGTCCCGGCCGCAGCTCCCTCCCGCCGCGTCGCCCTCACGATCACCCGCGGTGTCGCGATCTGCAGGACGAGAGCGAGGAGCCACAGCGCCTCCGCGGTGATGCCGTTCGCCGCGCCCGCACCCGTCACCGCGAGCGCGCCCAGGACGTTCGGGAGTGCGAACCACGCCACGTCCCGTCCGTGCACCAGCGCGTAGAGGGCCGTGTGGACCACCACGACGAGGAGGTAGCCGAGGCCGAAGGGGACGCCGCCCGCGCCGAACACCGTCGGCACCGCGAGCGCGCACACCAGGAAGCCGCCCATCCCGACGATGAGGAGCAGTCGGCGCCAAGGGCGGTGGGGCGGGACCTGGTTGGTGAGATAGGCGTAGGCGTCGTACATCCAGAAGACGACCGTGAAGACGAGGACCACGCGGCCCGCGTTGGCCCAGGACAGCTCGTGCGTGAGCAGCACGGTCAGCTGGGTCAGCGTGAAGACGAAGACGAGGTCGAAGAAGAGCTCCAGCGTGCTGACGCGGCGCTCTGCCTCGGCCGCTTCGTCACCCGCCGCCTCGTCACCCGCTGACCCGTCGCCCGCTGGGCCCTGCGTCCGTTCCATGTGATCCCCCTTGGCCGATCCGGTGGCCAATCCGGCTGCTCCGGCCGGTCGTTGGTCGCGATGTGCCGCGCTACCTCAGCAGGCGGGCCCGGTGCTGTCCAGGCGGTATCGCCATGCGGACGTGCGGCGCGTTCTCATCGGTCCTTTGTCCTGTCACGGGAGAAAGTCACCGCCATTTACTGCGCAACTTCTTCCCAGTCCGCGCAGCCGCTGCTACGTTCCCCTCGAAAGCCAGCCGGAGAGGCCCAAGGCCGAAAGGCCCGATGAGGCGGGGAGGGGCGCGTGAGACGTATGACGGCTCGACCCGCCAACGCGCACCAGGCGCGGCTGCTGCGGCTGCTGCGTGACGGGGGGCCCAACTCCCGGGCCCAGCTGGGCGATCAGGTCGACCTCTCGCGGTCGAAGTTGGCCGTCGAGGTGGACCGGCTGCTCGAGACCGGGCTCGTGGTCGCCGACGGGCTCGCCGCCTCGCGCGGCGGCCGCCGCTCCCACAACATCCGGCTCGCCCCCTCGCTCCGCTTCCTCGGCGTCGACATCGGCGCGACCTCGGTCGACGTCGCCGTCACCAACGCCGAGCTGGAGGTCCTCGGGCACATCAACCAGCCCATGGACGTGCGGGAAGGGCCGGTGGCCGTCTTTGAGCAAGTGCTCGCGATGGCGGGGAAGTTGCGGGCCTCCGGGCTCGCGGAGGGGTTCGACGGGGCCGGGATCGGCGTCCCGGGGCCCGTTCGGTTCCCCGAAGGTGTCCCGGTCGCCCCGCCGATCATGCCGGGCTGGGACGGATTTCCCGTACGGGAAGCGCTCAGCCAGGACCTCGGCTGCCCCGTCATGGTCGACAACGACGTGAACCTGATGGCCATGGGGGAGCAGCACGCGGGCGTCGCCCGCTCCGTGGGCGACTTCCTGTGCGTCAAGATCGGTACGGGCATCGGCTGCGGCATCGTCGTCGGCGGTGAGGTCCACCGCGGCACGACGGGCAGCGCGGGCGACATCGGGCACATCCAGGTCGAGCCCGACGGGCGGCCCTGCGCCTGTGGCAACCGGGGCTGTCTGGAGGCGTACTTCAGCGGCGCGGCCCTCGCCCGCGACGCGGACGAGGCCGCTGCCCAGGGGCGTTCCACGGAGCTTGCCGCCCGACTGGAGACGGCGGGTTCGCTGAGCGCCGTCGACGTCGCCGCGGCGGCCGCCGCCGGGGACGCCACCGCCCTCGACCTCATCCGCGAGGGCGGCAACCGCACCGGCCAGGTCATCGCCGGGCTCGTCAGCTTCTTCAACCCCGGCCTCGTGGTGATCGGCGGCGGCGTGACCGGCCTCGGCCACACGCTGCTCGCCGCGATCCGCACCCAGGTCTACCGCCAGTCGCTGCCCCTCGCGACCGGCAACCTCCCCATCGTCCTCGGTGAGTTGGGGCCCACCGCCGGAGTCATCGGCGGTGCCCGGCTCATCAGCGATCACCTCTTCTCACCCGCGTAACCAGGTCTCTCGAGCACGTCCCACGAGCACGTCCCACGAGCACGTCCCACGAGCACGTCCCACGAGCACCTCTCACGAGCACGTCCCACGAGCACGTCTCACGAGCACGTCTCACGAGCACCTCTCACCGCCACGCCTCACGGCGAGCACCAAGCCGCTCCCGTACCTGCACAGCGCCCTGCTCTGCCCTGCCCTGAATCCGGCCAGCACCCGCGTAGGGGACCCGCCATGGCACCAGAACCACCGCTGCTCACCATGTCCGGCATCACCAAGTCCTTCCCCGGCGTCCGCGCCCTCGACGGCGTGGACCTCACCGTCCAGGCGGGCGAGGTGCACTGTCTCCTCGGCCAGAACGGCGCGGGGAAGTCCACGCTCATCAAGGTTCTGGCCGGGGCCCATCAGCCCGACGACGGCGAGATCACCTGGCGCGGCGCCGCCACCCGGCTCCGGTCGCCGGTCGCCGCCGTGCGCCTCGGCATCGCCACCATCTACCAGGAGCTCGACCTGGTCGAGCACCTCTCCGTCGCCGAGAACGTCTTCCTCGGGCATGAGCCGACGACCGCCGGATTCGTCGTACGGAGGCGGGACGCACGCACCTCAACCGGCAGGCTGCTCAAGCGACTCGGGCACGGTGAGATCGACCCCGGCACCCTCGTCGGGGAGCTGTCCGCCGCTCAGCAGCAGATCGTCTCCATGGCCCGCGCCCTCTCCCACGAGGTGCGCCTCATCGTCATGGACGAGCCGTCCGCCGCCCTCGACCCGGACGAGGTCGACAACCTCTTCCGCATCGTCGGGGACCTCACCGCCGACGGCGTCGCCGTCGTCTACATCTCGCACCGCCTGGAGGAGATCCGGCGCATCGGGGACCGCGTCACCGTACTCAAGGACGGGCGCGCCGTCGCGGGCGGGCTGCCCGCCAAGTCGACGCCGACCCGCGAGGTCGTCGCGCTGATGACGGGGCGCAACGTCGAGTACGTCTTCCCGGACCGGCCGGAGGACCGGCCGGAGGGCCGGCCGGAGGGCCGGCCGGGGGAGGAGGGGCGTCAGGAGTCCCAACAGGGCGCGCCGCCGCCCGTGTTGAGCGTGCGCGGACTCGCCCGTGACGGGGAGTTCGCTCCCCTCGACCTGGACCTGCGGCGCGGCGAGATCGTCGGCCTCGCCGGGCTCGTGGGCTCAGGGCGCTCCGAGATCCTGGAGACGATCTACGGGGCGCGGAAGCCGACGGCCGGTCACGTCGCGGTGAACGGGCGGGTGTTGCGGCCGGGGAGCGTGCGGGCCGCCGTGCGGGCCGGGCTCGGGCTCGCGCCCGAGGAGCGCAAGGCGCAGGGGCTGCTGATGCTGGAGTCCGTCACCCGCAATGTGTCGGTCTCCTCCATGTCCCGCTTCGCGCACGCCGGTTGGATCGACCGCAGGGCCGAGCGGGAGGCCGCCCGGGCCGCGACCCGCGAGCTGTCGCTGCGCCCCGACCAGCCGACCGCGCCCGTGCGCACCCTCTCCGGCGGCAATCAGCAGAAGGCCGTCCTGGCCCGCTGGCTGCTGCGCGGCTGCACGGTGCTGCTGCTCGACGAGCCGACCCGCGGCGTCGACGTCGGCGCCCGTGCCGAGCTGTACGCGGTGATCCGCCGCCTCGCGGACGAGGGGCTCGCCGTGCTCCTCGTCTCCAGCGAAGTCCCCGAAGTCCTCGGCCTCGCCGACCGCGTCCTGGTGCTCCGCGAGGGCCACGTCGTGCACACCGCCCCCGCACGCGACCTCGACGAACACCGCGTACTCGACCTCGTCATGGAAGGGAGCCCGGCGTCATGACGCAGCCCGCATCGCCCGCCCGGCCCGTCGCCCCGAAACGCGCCCCCGCCGAGCACCGCCCCCGCGTCATCCGCTTCGACGTGCGCACCCTGTCGCTGCTCGGGGTCCTGGCGATCCTCGTGCTGGTCGGCGGTGTCACCCAGCCCGACTCGTTCCTGGACACCGACAACCTCCAACTGGTGCTCACCCAGGCGTCCGTCATCGGTGTCGTCACCGTCGGCATGACCTTCGTCATCATCTCCGGCGGCATCGACCTCTCCGTCGGCGCGATCGTCGCGCTCGCCTCCGTGTGGGCGACGACGGTCGCCACCCAGGAGTACGGCTTCGCGGGCATCCTCTTCACCGCCGTGATCGTCGGCCTGGGGTGCGGCCTCGTCAACGGGCTGCTCATCGCGTACGGCGGGATCGTCCCCTTCATCGCGACGCTCGCCATGCTGGCCTCCGGCCGCGGACTCGCCCTCCAGATCACCGACGGCAAGACCCAAATGGTCACCATCGACCCGGTGTTGAAGCTCGGCGAGCGCGACGCCTATGTCCTCGGCATCCCGCCGCTCGTCATGGTCTTCGCCGCGGTGACCGTGATCGGCTGGCTGCTGTTGAACCGGACCACCTTCGGGCGGCGCTCCGTGGCCGTCGGCGGGAACGCGGAGGCCGCGCGGCTCGCCGGGATCGACGTGCGCCGCCAGCGGCTCTACCTCTATCTGCTGTCCGGGCTGTGCTGCGGCATCGCGGCCTTCCTGCTGATCGTCCTGGCCGGCTCCGGCCAGAACACCAACGGCAACCTCTATGAGCTCGACGCCATCGCCGCCACGATCATCGGCGGCACCCTCCTCACCGGCGGCCGGGGCACCATCACCGGCTCCGTCCTCGGCGTCCTGATCTTCACGACGATCCAGAACATCTTTGCGCTCAACAACCTGGAGACCGCGGTCCAGCAGATCGCCAAGGGCGCGATCATCGTCGCCGCCGTCCTCGTCCAGCGCCGCACCGCCACCTCCGTTTGAAGCCAGCCGGCGCAGCCGCAGCCAGCTGACGCAGCCGTAGCCAGCCGTAGCCAGCCGAAGCCATCTGAAGGGCCATCGCCATGCCAGAGTCGCCACAGTTCGCCAGTCGCAGAGGACTGCTCTTCGGCACCGCCGCCGTCGGCGCGGGCGCCCTGCTCACCGCCTGCACCAGCAACGACACCAAGGACGACAGCTCCGACAGCGCCAAGGACCAGCCCGTCGCCGACGACAAGCCCGGCAAGCACGTCACCATCGGCTTCGCCGGACCGCAGGCCGACCACGGCTGGCTCAACGCCATCAACGACAACGCCAAGGAACGCGCGAAGAAGTACTCCGACGTCAGCCTGGAGGCGACGGAGGGGTCCAACGACACCGCCGCCCAGATCGGCCAGATCGAGACGCTGATCAACAAGAAGGTCGATGTCCTCGTCATCCTCCCCGCCGACGGCAAGGCCCTCACCCAGGTCGGCCTCAAGGCGATGAAGGCCGGCATCCCCGTCGTGAACCTCGACCGGGTCTTCGCCACCCCGCAGGCGTACCGCTGCTGGGTCGGCGGCGACAACTACGGCATGGGCCTCAACGCGGGCCGCTACATCGGCGAGAAGCTCAAGGACAAGAAGAACGCGAAGGTCGTCGAACTCGCCGGGCTCGACAACCTGGAGCTCACCAAGCAGCGCACCAAGGGCTTCGACGACGCCCTCAAGAACTACCCGAACATCAAGAAGGTGGCCCGCCAGGCCGCCGAGTTCACCGTCGAGTCCGGCCAGTCGAAGATGTCCCAGCTGCTGCAGGCGCAGAAGGACTTCGACGCCCTGTGGAACCACGACGACGACCAGGGAGTCGGCGCCCTGCGCGCCATCAAGCAGGCCGGGCGCGACGACTTCCTGATGGTCGGCGGCGCGGGCGCGCTCTCCGCCCTCCAGGAGATCAAGCAGGACCGGGGCGTCCTGAAGGCCACCGTCCTCTACCCGCCCACCATGGCCGCCTCCGCCATCGACCTGGCCCGCGCGCTCGGCCAGAGCAAGGGCGTGAGCGGCATGGCGGAACAGGAGATCCCCGCCTTCATCACGCTCTACTCGGCCGTCGTCGACAAGGACAACGTCGGCCAGTACATGTCCACCGGCTTCAAGTAGGAGGTGCGTCGCATGCGAGAGACGGAACAGTCGGAGCAGTCCGATCCGTCGTCGCGGTCGGAGGAGGCCCGGCCTTCGGAGGGGTCCCCGCCTCAGGAGGGGGCCGAGCCGTCGGAGGGGGCCGAGCCTTCGGAGGGGGGCGGCGCGGCGAAGCGGGCGCTGGGCGTGGGCATGGTCGGCTACGCCTTCATGGGCGCGGCCCACTCCCAGGGCTGGCGCACCGTCGGCCGCGTCTTCGACCTGCCGGTGCAGCCGGTCCTGGCCGCGGTGTGCGGGCGTGACGGCGCGGCCGTGCGCGCCGCCGCCGACCGGCTCGGCTGGGCGGCGGCCGAGACCGACTGGCGGGCCCTCATCGCCCGCGACGACGTGCACGTCGTGGACATCTGCACCCCCGGCGACAGCCATGCCGACATCGCCATCGCCGCCCTGGACGCGGGCAAGCACGTGCTGTGCGAGAAGCCCCTCGCCAACACCGTCGAGGAGGCCGAGGCGATGGCCGAGGCCGCCGAACGGGCCCGCGCCCGCGGCCGGATCGCCATGGTCGGCTTCAACTACCGCCGGGTGCCCGCCCTCGCCCTGGCCCGCCGCATGGTGGGCGAGGGCCGCCTGGGCACCCTGCGCCACATCCGCCTCGCCTACCTCCAGGACTGGCTGGTCGACCCCGCCTTCCCGCTCACCTGGCGGCTGCGCAAGGACCGCGCGGGCTCCGGCGCCCTCGGCGACCTGGGCGCGCACATCGTGGACCTCGCGCAGTACCTCGCGGGGGAGCCGCTCGCGGGCGTGTCGGCGCTGACCGAGACGTTCGTACGGGAACGGCCGCTGCTGGACGGGGCGTCCAGCGGTCTCGCGGCGACCGGCGCGGGACGGCCCGCGGACGTGGGCCCGGTGACCGTCGACGACGCGGCGGTCTTCACCGGCCGCCTCGCCTCCGGCGCCCTCGCCACCTTCGAGGCGACCCGCTTCGCCGCCGGGCGCAAGAACGCGCTGCGCCTCGAACTCAACGGCTCCGACGGCTCGTTGGCCTTCGACCTGGAGCGCCTCAACGAGCTCTCCTACCACGACCACACCGAACCCGCGTTGTCCTCCGGCTTCCGCCGCATCCTCGTCACCGAGCCCGACCACCCCTACCTGGACGCCTGGTGGCCGCCGGGCCACGGCCTCGGCTACGAGCACACGTTCGTGCACCAGGCCCGCGACCTGCTGCACGCCATCGCCACCGGGGAGCACCCGGCACCGTCGTTCGCGGACGGCCTGTCCGTGCAGCGGGTGCTTGCGGCTGTGGAGGAGAGCGCGACGAAGAACTCGGTCTACACGACGATCCCCGCCGGTCCCGCCAAGATCCCCGCCTGAGGAGGCCAGCCGATGCCACGCCCGTACACGCTCTTCACCGGCCAGTGGGCGGACCTGCCGCTCGAGGAGGTCTGCCGCCTCGCCCGCGACTTCGGCTACGACGGCCTCGAACTCGCCTGCTGGGGCGACCACTTCGAGGTCGACAAGGCCCTGGCCGACCCCGCCTACCTGGACGGGCGGCACGCGCTGCTCGACAAGTACGGCCTCAAGTGCTGGGCGATCTCCAACCACCTGGTGGGCCAGGCGGTCTGCGACGCCATCATCGACGAGCGCCACCAGGCGATCCTCCCGGCCGCGATCTGGGCCGACGGGGACGCGGAGGGCGTCCGGCAGCGGGCCGCCGCCCGCATCAAGGACACGGCCCGCGCGGCGGCGGCCTTCGGCGTGGACACGGTCATCGGCTTCACGGGGTCGGCCATCTGGCACCTGGTGGCCATGTTCCCGCCCGCCCCCGAGTCGATGATCGAGCGCGGCTACGAGGACTTCGCGGAGCGCTGGAACCCGATCCTGGACGTCTTCGACGCGGAGGGTGTCCGCTTCGCCCACGAGGTGCACCCCAGCGAGATCGCCTACGACTACTGGACGACGCACCGCGCCCTGGAGGCGGTCGGCCACCGCCCGGCCTTCGGCCTGAACTTCGACCCCTCGCACTTCGTGTGGCAGGACCTGGACCCGGTCGGCTTCCTCTACGACTTCCGCGACCGCATCTACCACGTCGACTGCAAGGAGGCGCGCAGACGCCTGGACGGCCGCAACGGCCGCCTCGGCTCCCACCTCCCGTGGGGCGACCCGCGCCGCGGCTGGGACTTCGTCTCGGCGGGCCACGGCGACGTGCCCTGGGAGGACGTCTTCCGCATGCTGCGCTCGATCGCGTACGAGGGCCCGATCTCGGTGGAGTGGGAGGACGCGGGGATGGACCGCCTGCAGGGGGCGCCGGAGGCGTTGGAGGCGCTGAAGCGGTTCGACTTCGAGCCACCGGCGGGGTCCTTCGACGCGGCGTTCAGCACCAGCCCGTCCGGCGTTTGAGGACGAGGCGCGAAGCGCCGACGGGGGGCAAGGGGCGCAGCCCCATGACGGCACCCCAGGCCGGGGTCCAGGGGCGAAGCCCATGGTTACGGGAACGGGCGGGGTGGGGTGAACTCCCCCTGCCCACCCCCACTTTGTCCCGCTCCAGGAAAAAGCCCAACGAACCCTCTGCGCAAAGGCTTCCAGCCAAAGACAAAGCTCGCTACGGTCCCTGAGATGTACAGGACATGAACCTCCCCGGGGTGACGGCGCACCCCGGTGCACGCAGACACGCAACGCACCCGCTCCGTACACCCCTCCCGGAGGAGAACCGTGCTGCACAGGATCCGCCGCCCAAGACGCCGTAAGACGCTCGCCCTGCTCACCGCCCCCCTCCTCATGGGCGCGACCCTCACCCTCGCCGCCCCGCACGCGGGCGCCGCACCCAAGGACCCCGCCACCGGCGCGGGAGCGTCGGCCGCCGAGGACTTCCAGCAGGTGACCCTCGCCAAGGGCGAGCCCGAGATGGGCGAGCCGATGACGCTCGCCGTGCTCCCCGACCGCTCCGTCCTGCACACGTCCCGCGACGGCACTCTCCGCCTCACCGACGCGAACGGCGACACCAAGACCGCGGGCAAGATACCGGTCTACTCGCACGACGAAGAGGGCCTCCAAGGCGTCGGCATCGACCCGAAGTTCAGCACCAACCGGGCGATCTACCTCTACTACGCCCCGCCCCTGGACACCCCCGCGGGCGACGCCCCGAACGAGGGCACCGCCGACGACTTCAAGAAGTTCGACGGCGTGAACCGCCTCTCCCGCTTCACGCTGAAGGACGACGGCACCCTCGACGCGGCCAGCGAGAAGAAGGTCCTCGACGTCCCCGCCAACCGCGGCATCTGCTGCCACGTCGGCGGCGACATCGACTTCGACAAGGACGGCAACCTCTACCTGTCGACGGGCGACGACTCCAACCCCTTCGCCTCCGACGGCTTCACGCCGATCGACGAGCGCGCCAACCGCAACCCCGCCTACGACGCCCAGCGTTCGGCCGGCAACACCAACGACCTGCGCGGCAAGATCCTCCGCATCAAGGTCGCCGACGACGGCTCGTACACGGTCCCCAGCGGCAACCTCTTCACGCCCGGCACGGACAAGACCCGCCCCGAGATCTACGCGATGGGCTTCCGCAACCCCTTCCGCATGAGCGTCGACAAGCCCACCGGCACGGTCTACGTCGGTGACTACGGTCCCGACGCGGGCGCCGCCGACCCCAAGCGAGGGCCCGGCGGACAGGTCGAGTTCGCGCGCGTCACCAAGCCCGGCAACTACGGCTGGCCGTACTGCACCGGCAAGAACGACGCCTACATCGACTACGACTTCGCCAACTCGACGTCCGGAGCGGCCTTCAACTGCGCCGCCCCGAAGAACGAGTCCCCGCACAACACCGGCCTCACCGACCTGCCGGCCGCCCAGGAGGCGTGGATCCCCTACGACGGCGGCTCCGTACCCGAGTTCGGCACCGGCTCCGAGTCTCCGATGGGCGGCCCGGTCTACCGCTACGACGCGAACTCCGACTCGAAGGTCAAGTTCCCGCAGGCGTACGAAGGGAACTTCTTCGCCGGTGAGTTCGGGCGCCGCTGGATCAAGCGCATCGACCAGGGCACGGACGGCACGGTGAAGACCATCAACGCCTTCCCCTGGAAGGGCACCCAGGTGATGGACATGGCCTTCGGGCCCGACGGCGCCCTGTACGTCCTCGACTACGGCACCGGCTACTTCAACGGCGACGAGAACTCCGCCCTGTACCGCATCGAGAACGCCACCGAAGGACACTCCCCGGTCGCCGAGGCCGCCGCCTCCGTGACCAGCGGACAGGCGCCCCTGAAGACGAAGTTCACCGCCAAGGCCACCGACGCCGACGGCGACCGGCTCACCTACGCCTGGGACTTCGGCGACGGCGGCAAGTCCACCGAACAGAACCCCACGTACACGTACAAGAAGAACGGCACCTACACGGCGACCGTCACCGTCAAGGACACGACGGGCCGCACCGGCACGGCCAGCGCCCATGTCACCGTCGGCAACACCGCGCCCAAGGTGACCCTGCAACTCCCGGGCGACGGGCAGCTGTTCACCTTTGGCGACAAGGTGCCCTTCAAGGTGAAGGTGACCGACCCGGAGGACGGCACCATCGACTGCTCGAAGGTGAAGGTCACCCACATCCTCGGCCATGACAGCCACGGCCACCCGGTGACGTCCGCCAACGGCTGCGAGGGCACCATCCAGACCTCCGCCGACGGCGAGCACGACCCGAACGCGAACATCTTCGGGGTCTTCGACGCCGAGTACACCGACAAGGGCGCGAACGGCCAGCCCGCGCTGACCACCCACGACCAGAACGTCGTCCAGCCCAAGCACCGCCAGGGCGAGCACTACGGCGACTCCAAGGGCGTCTCCGTCATCAACCACGCCCCGGCTCACGGCGGCAAGACCGTCGGCGACATCAACAACGGCGACTGGGTGTCCTTCAAGCCCTACATCCTCGGCAACGCCACCTCGCTGACCGCCCGCGTCTCCTCCGCCGGATCCGGCGGCACCCTGGAGATCCGCAGCGGCGCCGCCGACGGCAAGCTCCTCGGCAGCGCCAAGGTCGACCCGACCGGCGGCTGGGAGACCTTCAAGGACGTCAGCACGCCCATCACCGCGCCCCCGAAGGGCACGACCACGCTCTTCCTCGTCTTCAAGGGCGAAGGCACGGGCGCGCTCTACGACGTCGACGACTTCACCATCACCACCGGCTGAGCGAGAGGAGTGACCGCGATGCGCACACGAATGCGACTCATCACCGCCGCCGCGGCGGCCGCCCTGCTCATCGGCTGCACCTCCGGCCCGGCCGCCTCCAAGCCGGGCCCGGGGAAGCCGGGCAGGCCCGGCAAGGACGCCCCCCGCGTCCTCGTCTTCTCCAAGACCGCGGGCTTCCGCCACGACTCGATCCCCGACGGCATCGCCGCCGTCAAGGACCTGGGCGCCGCGAACGGCTTCACCGTCGACGCGACGGAGGACGCCGGGGCGTTCACGGACGCCAACCTCGGCAAGTACGCCGCCGTCGTCTGGCTCTCCACGACCGGCGACGTCCTCAACTCCCAGCAGCAGTCCGCCTTCGAGGGGTACATCCGGGGCGGCGGCGGATACGTCGGGGTGCACGCCGCCGCCGACACCGAGTACGACTGGCCCTTCTACGGCGGCCTCGCGGGCGCCTGGTTCCAGTCGCACCCGGCGATCCAGCCCGCCAAGGTGAACGTCGAGGACCACGCCCACCCGGCCACGGCCCACCTCGGCGACGTCTGGAACCGCACCGACGAGTGGTACAACTACCGCTCCAACCCCCGGGACCGCGCGCGGGTGCTCGCCTCGCTCGACGAGTCCTCCTACACCGGCGGCACCATGTCCGGCGACCATCCCATCGCCTGGTGCCAGGAGTACGAGGGCGGCCGCTCCTTCTACACGGGCGGCGGGCACACCAAGGAGTCCTACGCCGACCCCGCCTTCCGGCAGCACCTGCTCGGCGGAGTGCGCTGGGCGATCGGGGCGGCCCAGGCCGACTGCCGCCCGGAGAAGGGCTACACCAAGCTCTTCGACGGCACGGCCGAATCGCTGGGGAACTGGAAGCAGGCGGGCCCCGGCTCCTTCGCGCTGAAGGACGGCACGCTCACGACCACCGGCGGCATGGGCATGCTCTGGTACGACCGGCGCGAGCTCGGCTCGTACTCCCTCAAGCTCGACTGGCGCATGGAGGGCGACGACAACTCCGGTGTCTTCGTGGGCTTCCCGCCCTCCGACGACCCGTGGTCGGCGGTCGACAACGGCTACGAGATCCAGATCGACGCCACCGACGTACCGGAGAAGACCACCGGCTCCGTCTACGGCTTCCAGTCCGCCGACCTGAAGGCGCGCGACAAGGCGCTGAACCCGCCGGGGGAGTGGAACACCTACGAGATCAGAGTCGAGGGCGAACGCCTGCGCATCTATCTCAACGGCGTGCAGATCAACGACTACACGAACACCGATCCGGCGCGCAGCCTGCTCCAGGGCCACATCGGCATCCAGAACCACGGCGCCGACGACCAGGTCTCCTTCCGCGACATCAGAGTGAAGGACCTGCCGTCGGAGCCGGGCTCCGCCACGGCCCCGGGCTCCGGGGGCCACTAGGGCGGCGGCGGGCGGAGGACGCCGGACCTCCGCCCGCCGTCTCACGCCGCTCCCCTTCCCACCACTCGCTTCGGCCGCACGGGAGGCATCCGTGTCCACTGTCAGCACCTCACCCGCCACTGATGTCTCACCTCCTTCCGTCCCTCCCGTCGGCGTCTGGCTGATCGGCGCGCGCGGCTCCGTCGCCACCACGGCCGTCGCGGGCTGCGCGGCCGTCGCCGCCGGACTCCACCCACCCACCGGCATGGTCACCGAGACCCCGCCCTTCACGGACTGCGGCCTGCCCGCCCTCACCTCCCTCGTCTTCGGCGGCCACGACACCACCGACTGCCCGCTGCCCAAGCGCGCCGAGGCCCTCGCCGCCGGGGGAGTGCTCCCGCACGCCCTCCCCGCCGCCCTGCACGCCGAACTCGCCGCCGCCGACGCCGAGATACGCCCCGGCGGCCCCCACCCCGACGACACCCGCCCCGACGCCGAACTGATCGCCGCCTTCGCCGCCGACATACGGGACTTCACCCGCCGCCGGGGCCTCGCGCGCACCGTCGTGGTGAACGTGGCCTCGACGGAACCGGCACCGGCACCGGCACCGGCACCGGCGCCGGGCGTCACCCTCGGCCCGGACGCGCGGCTGCCCGCCAGCTCGCTCTACGCCGCCGCCGCGCTCCAAGCGGGCTGCTCCTACGTGAACTTCACCCCCTCCACGGGCCTCCACCACCCCTCCCTGCTCGGCCCGACCGGACTGGCCGGGCCGTCGACGGCCTCCGCCCCGCCGCACGCGGGCCGCGACGGCAAGACCGGCCAGACCCTGCTCCGCTCCGTGCTCGGCCCGATGTTCGCCCAGCGCGCCCTCGCCGTCCGGGCCTGGTCGGGCACCAACCTCCTGGGCGGCGGCGACGGCGCGGCCCTCGCCGACCCCGCCGCGGCCGCCGCCAAGAACGCCGGCAAGGAACGCGTCCTCGTCGACACCCTCGGCACCGGCGCCGCGCCCGAGGGCGAGGTCCACATCGACGACGTCCCGGCCCTCGGCGACTGGAAGACCGCCTGGGACCACATCGCCTTCGACGGCTTCCTCGGCACCCGCATGATCCTCCAGACGACCTGGCAGGGCTGCGACTCGGCCCTGGCCGCCCCGCTGGTCCTGGACCTCGCCCGCCTCCTCGCCCGCGCTCACGAGACCGGCCTGACCGGACCCCGCCCCGAACTCGGCTTCTACTTCAAGGACCCCGACCCCGGTGCCCCCGCCGGGCTGGGCGACCAGTACGCGGAGCTGGTGCGGTTCGCGGGGCGGTTGCGGGGGAGCGCGGACCCTGAGTCGGCGTCGGATCCGGAGCCGGATCTGGAAACGGATCCGACGCCGGAGCCGGAGTCGGAGTCGGGCTCGACGCGGGCGTCCCGGTGAGCGCCCGCGCCAGTGGCGGTGGCGGTGGCCTCGGCGGTGGCGGTGGCCGTGGCCATGGTCGAGCTCGCGCCTGGGCCGAACTCCTGCGCCTGCCCGCCCTGTTCACCGTGCCGGGCGACGCCCTGGTGGGCGCCGCGGCGACGGGACTGCGCCCCAACCGCCGTACGCTCCTCGCCCTCACCTCCTCCCTCTGCCTCTACGAAGCGGGCATGGCTCTCAACGACTGGGCGGACCGCGCCGAGGACGCCGTGGACCGCCCCGAGCGGCCCATCCCCTCGGGCCGCATCGCCCCCACCGCGGCCCTCGCGGCGGCCACGGCTCTCACCGGGGCCGGCCTGGCCGTGGCCTCCCGCGCGGGCCGCCCCGCCCTGGCGGTGGCCACCACCCTGGCGGCCACGGTGTGGGCGTACGACCTGGGCCTGAAGCGGACCTGGGCGGGGCCGGTGGCGATGGGGGCGGCGCGGGGGCTGGACGTGGTGTTGGGGGCGGTGGGGACGGGCAGCCCCGCACTCCCGGTTCGGCGCGCCCTCCCCGCCGCCGCGGCCATGGCCGGGCACACCCTCGCCGTGACGGCCGTCTCCCGCCGCGAGACCCAAGGCGGTTCCGCCGCACCGCCCCTGGCCGCCCTCGCCACGACGGCCGCCCTCGCCCAGCTCATCGGCCGGGGCAGCACGCCCGAACGGCCCTCCGGGACTCCCGGACACACCACCACCCTCGGTACCCGCCCCGCCCTGCGCGAGGCCCTCGCCGCCGGCTACGCCGCGACCGCCGCCCGGCCCCTCTTCCACGCCGCCCTCAACCCCTCACCCCCGCTCACCCAACGCGCGGTCGGCGGCGGTATCCGCGCCCTCATCCCGCTCCAGGCCGCGCTCTGCGCCCGCGCGGGAGCACCCCGCACGGCACTGTTCGCCGCCGCCCTCGCCCCGGCGGCCCGGAAGTTCGCGAAGAAGGTGAGCGTCACGTGACCGGTGACAGGAGCGGCGGCATGAGCGGCGACATAGGCGATGGCACGGGCGGTGGCACAGGTGGTGCCTTGAGCCACGACCTGAGAGGACCCCTCCACCTCGGCTACGGCACCAACGGCCTCACCGACCTCCGTCTCGACGACGCCCTCCACCTCCTCGCCGACCTCGGCTACTCCGGCGTCGGGCTCACCCTCGACCACATGCACCTCGACCCCCTCGCCCCCGACCTCGCCGCCCGGACCCGGCATGTGGGGCGGCTCCTTGAACGGCTCGACCTCTCCGTCACCATCGAGACCGGCGCCCGCTACGTCCTCGATCCGCGGCGCAAGCACGGCCCCTCTCTTCTCGACCCCGACCCGGAACGGCGGGCCGCCCGCGTCGAGTTGCTCACCACCGCCGTGCACGTCGCCGCGGAACTCGGCGCCCACGCCGTGCACTGCTTCAGCGGCATCGCCCCCGACGGCACCGACGAGCCCACCGCGTGGGAGCGCCTCGCCGACGCCCTCGGCCCCGTCCTCGACGCCGCCACCGACAGCGCCGTGCCGCTCGCCGTCGAACCCGAACCCGGCCATCTCCTCGCCACCCTCGCCGACTTCCACCACCTCCGCACCGCACTCGACGACCACCCCGCCCTCGGCCTCACCCTCGACATCGGCCACTGCCAGTGCCTCGAACCCCGCTCTCCCGCGGACTGCGTGCGCGCCGCCGCGCCCTGGCTGCGGCATGTCCAGATCGAGGACATGCGCCGAGGCGTCCACGAACACCTTCCCTTCGGCGACGGAGAGATCGACTTCCCCTCCGTGCTCCACGCCCTGGCCGCCACCGGCTACCAGGGGCTCACCGTCGTCGAACTGCCCCGTCACTCCCACGCGGGCCCCCAACTCGCCGCCGAGTCCCTTGAGTTCCTGCAGCGTGCGGCCCGGCTCGCCCGGGCCACCGCACCCGCGGAGGCCGCCGAAGCCGCCGCACCCGCCCAGGCCGCCGCACCCGTCGCCGTCGTCGCGGCCGCCGAAGGAGGAGCCCCGTGACCGACCTCCCTCCCGTCGCCCCCCTCCGCGCCCATCTCGACGCCGCCCTCGCCGGAGCCGCCCGCGCCTGGCTCGACCAGGCCACCGACGAAGCCGCCGCCCACCACGAGGAGCCCGGCCAAGGGCCCGTACCGTCCTGGGAGTTGCGCTTCGCCGAGGCCGGGCGGCGCTGCGGAGCCGAGCACGCGGACGCCGCCCGCGTCGTGCTCCTGGACGCCGCCCGGGCCGACGCCACGACGCTCGACCGCCTCTACGCCCGGGGCACCGCCGCCGAACGCCGTGCCGTCCTGCTCGCCCTGCCCCACCTGGTGCCGGACGCCGAAGCCCTGCCCCTGGTCGAGGACGCCCTGCGCACCAACGACACCACGCTCGTCGCCGCCGCCCTCGGCCCCTACGCCGCCGCGCACCTCGCCCCGCACGACTGGCGGCACGCCGTCCTGAAGTGCCTGTTCACCGGCGTGCCCGTCGACGCCGTCGCCGACCTCGCGCGCCGTGCCCGCGGGGACGCCGAACTCGCCCGGATGCTCGGCGACTTCGCGCACGAGCGCACCGCCGCGGGGCGCCCCGTCCCCGGTGATCTGCACCGTGTCCTGGCCCTGACCACGCCCGCCCCCGACCGGGCGACGGGTGGACGGGCATCTGAGGCAGAGGAGTCCTGAGCCCTGATGCGCATCTTCGATCCGCACATCCACATGACCTCCCGGACCACCGACGACTACCAGGCCATGCATGCCGCCGGTGTCCGCGCCGTCGTCGAACCCTCCTTCTGGCTCGGCCAGCCACGGACCTCGCCCGCCTCCTTCTACGACTACTTCGACTCCCTCCTCGGCTGGGAGCCCTTCCGCGCCGCCCAGTACGGCATCGCCCACCACTGCACGATCGCCCTCAACCCCAAGGAGGCCAACGACCCCCGCTGCACGCCCGTCCTCGACGAGCTGCCCCGCTACCTGGTCAAGGACAATGTCGTCGCGGTCGGTGAGATCGGCTACGACTCCATGACCCCCGCCGAGGACACCGCGCTCGCCGCCCAGCTCCAGCTCGCCGCCGACCACGCGCTGCCCGCCCTCGTGCACACCCCCCACCGCGACAAGCTCACCGGACTCCACCGGACCCTCGACGTCGTACGGGAGTCCGCGCTCCCGCCCGGGCGGGTCCTCGTCGACCACCTCAACGAGACCACCGTCAAGGAAGCCAAGGACAGCGGCTGCTGGCTCGGCTTCTCCGTCTATCCCGACACCAAGATGGACGAGGAGCGGACGGTCGCGATCCTGCGCGCCTACGGCCCCGAGAAGGTGCTCGTCAACTCCGCCGCCGACTGGGGCAAGAGCGACCCCCTCAAGACCCGCAAGGTCGCCGACGCGATGCTCGCCGACGGCTTCGACGAGGACGACGTCGACCTCGTGCTGTGGCGCAACCCCGTCGCCTTCTACGGGCTCAGCGGCCGCCTCCGGCTCGACGTCCAGGAAACGGACGCGGCCACCCACGAGGGGAACTCCATCCTGCGCGGCGGGGCGTGAGCCATGCGCTTCCGCCACCCCGACGGCTCCACCGTCCACCTCGCCTACTGCACCAACGTCCACCCGGCGGAGACCCTCGACGGAGTGCTCGCCCAACTCCGCGACCACTGCGAGCCGGTGCGCCGACGCCTCGGCCGTGACCGCCTCGGCATCGGCCTGTGGCTCGCCAAGGACGCCGCCCACGCCCTCGTCACGGACCCGGCCGCCCTGCGCGGCCTGCGCACCGAACTCGACCGGCGCGGCCTCGAAGTCGTCACCCTCAACGGCTTCCCCTACGAAGGCTTCGGCGCCCAAGAGGTCAAGTACCGCGTGTACAAGCCCGACTGGACCGACCCCGAACGGCTCTCCCACACCACCGACCTCGCCCGCCTGCTCGCCGCGCTCCTTCCCGACGACGTCAGCGAAGGCAGCATCTCCACCCTCCCGCTGGCCTGGCGCACCCCCTTCGACAGCGGCCGGGCACAGGCGGCCCGCACCGCGCTGCTCACCCTCGGGCAGCGCCTCGACGCCCTCGCCGAACTCACCGGCCGTTCCATCCGCGTCGGCCTCGAACCCGAACCCGGCTGCACGGTGGAGACCACCGCCGACGCCATCGCCCCGCTCACCGCCATCGGCCACGACCGCATCGGCCTCTGTGTCGACACCTGTCACCTCGCCACCTCCTTCGAAGACCCCGAGACCGCGCTCGACGCCCTCGCCGCCGCCGGCATCCCCGTCGTCAAGACCCAGCTCTCCGCCGCCCTGCACGCACCCCACCCCCGGCTCGCCGCCGTGCGCGAGGCCCTCGCCGCCTTCGACGAACCCCGCTTCCTGCACCAGACCCGCACCCGCACCCCCGACGGACTCCACGGCACCGACGACCTCGGCGAGGCCCTCGCCCGCGACGCCCTGCCCGACGCGGCCCCCTGGCGCGCCCACTTCCACGTCCCCCTGCACGCGGCCCCCGCCCCGCCCCTCACCTCCACGCTCCCCGTCCTCAAGGACGCCCTCGCCCGGCTCGTCGGCGAACCACAGCCGCGCACCCGCCACCTCGAAGTCGAGACCTACACCTGGCAGGCCCTGCCGCCCGAGCTGCGCCCCCGCACCCGGCCCCAGCTCATCGACGGCATCGCCGCCGAACTCACCCTCGCCCGCGACCTGTTGACGGACCTCGGCCTCAAGGAACTCCCATGACCGCACCCGGAAGCGAGCCCACCCCCCTCCTCGTCCTGGACGTCGTCGGCCTCACCCCCCGCCTCCTCGACCACATGCCCCATCTCAAGTCCCTCGGCCAGTCCGGCTCCCGGGCGCCGCTCGGCACCGTCCTGCCCGCTGTCACCTGCGCCGCCCAGTCCACGTTCCTCACCGGCACCATGCCCGCCGAGCACGGCATCGTCGGCAACGGCTGGTACTTCCGTGAACTCGGCGACGTCCTGCTGTGGCGCCAGCACAACGGCCTCGTCTCCGGCGACAAGCTGTGGGACGCCGCCCGCCGCGCCTGCCCCGGCTACTCGGTCGCCAACATCTGCTGGTGGTACGCCATGGGCGCCGACACCGACATCACCGTCACCCCCCGACCCGTCTACTACGCCGACGGCCGCAAGGAACCCGACTGCTACACCCGGCCCCCGGCCCTGCATGACGAACTCACCGCCAAACTCGGCACGTTCCCCCTCTTCCACTTCTGGGGCCCCGGAGCCGACATCGTCTCGAGCCGCTGGATCGTCGACGCCACCCGGCACATCCTCGCCACCCGCACCGTCGACCTGGCCCTGTGCTACCTCCCCCACCTCGACTACGACCTGCAGCGCTACGGCCCCGACGACCCCCGCGCCCACCAGGCCGCCGCCGACCTGGACACCGCACTCGCCCCGCTCCTCGACGAGGCGCGCACCCAGGGCCGTACCGTCGTCGCGCTCTCCGAATACGGCATCACGAACGTCTCCCGACCCGTCGACATCAACCGCGCCCTGCGCCGCGCGGGCCTCCTGGAAGTCCACACCCAGGACGGCATGGAGTACCTCGACCCGATGACGTCCCGCGCCTTCGCCGTCGCCGACCACCAGCTCGCCCACATCTACGTCCGCAGGCCCGAGGACCTGGACGCCGCCCGCGCCGCCCTCGCCGACCTGCCCGGCATCGAGCAACTCCTCGACGACGAGGGCAAGAAGGCCCACCAGCTCGACCACCCCCGCTCCGGCGAGCTCGTCGCCGTCGCCGAACCCGACGCCTGGTTCACGTACTACTACTGGCTCGACGACGCCCGCGCGCCCGACTTCGCGCAGCTCGTGGAGATCCACCGCAAGCCCGGCTACGACCCGGTCGAGCTCTTCATGGACCCGCACGACCCCTACGTCAAGGTGAAGGCCGCGGGCGCGCTCGCCCGCAAGAAGCTCGGGATGCGCTACCGCATGGCGGTGGTGCCCCTGGATCCCTCACCTATTCGCGGCAGCCACGGCCGCCTCCCCGCCGACCCGAACGACGGTCCGCTCATCCTGTGCTCCACCCCCCACGCCCTCACCGGCCCCCTGCGGGCCACCGATGTGAAGTCACTGCTGCTCCGGCTGGCCGGCCTCGCACCCCCGCCGACCCCGACCACAGCCAACTGAACCAGACACCACTGACAACGCCCCCGCCACCCCGAGGAGTTCCCGCATGCCCCGCACACCCCAGGACCCAGAACTCGGCCGCAGACTCAGCCGCCGCGGCATGCTCGGCGTCGCCGCGGGAGCCTCCGCCGCGGCCGTCGTCGGCGCCGCCGCGAGCCCGGCCGCCGCGCGCCCCGCCCCGGACGCCGCCACCGGCCGCGGAGGCCGCCCGGTGCTGCCCCCGGGCCGGCTCGGCATCCAGCTGTACAGCCTGCGCGACAAGGTCTCCACCCTCGGCTTCGCGCCGGTCTTCGCCGAGCTCGCCAAGTACGGCTACGACGAAGTGGAGTTCGCGGGCTACACCCAGGGCAGCGCGGGCCCCATCACGCTCGCGCAGCTCAAGCGGCTCGCCGCCGACCACGGCCTCCATCCCATCGGCAGCCACGTCGGCTACTACGCCGACGGCGACCCGAACGCCTACACCTTCGCCCAGAACCTGAACAAGGTCCTCGACGAGGCCCAGGCGCTCGGCCTCCAGCACATCGGCACCGCGTCCGGCCCCTGGCGCTACGGCAAGACCGTCGACGGCTGGA
The DNA here is from genome assembly GCF_042740175.1 of Streptomyces sp. NPDC059009. Lineage (NCBI taxonomy): Bacteria > Bacillati > Actinomycetota > Actinomycetes > Kitasatosporales > Streptomycetaceae > Streptomyces > Streptomyces sp. NPDC059009. Next base: position 28,891 of record NZ_JBHYJB010000018.1, read on the forward strand.
AGCGCTGCGCCGAGGAGTTCAACACCTACGGCGCCGCGGCCAGGAAGCGCGGCATGAAGTTCTACCAGCACAACCACGGCGACGAGTTCTCCTTCGCCACCGACCGCCCCGACGTGCGGCTCTACGACGTGCTGCTCGCCGAGACCGACCCGGACCTGGTCTTCCTGGAGATGGACATCTACTGGGCGTACACCGCCCAGTTCCGCTTCTCCAAGCGCCCGGACGGCACCCCCGCCCCCTTCGAGCCCCTGGACTACGTACTGAAGCAGCCGCACCGCTACCCGCTCTTCCACGTCAAGGACGGCATCCGCGACGACACCGCCCCCGACGGCTACCGCATGGTCGACGTGGGCGACGGCGACATCGACTACCGGACGTTCCTCTCCAAGGTCGGCCGCACCCACCACGGCCGCCGCTACCACCACTGGCAGACCGAACACGACAACCCCGTCGAGTCGTTCGCCTTCGCCCGCAAGTCCAGCACGCACCTGCACGGGCTGCGGGAGAGGTGCGGCGAGTAGCACACCGTGCGCAGCGGGGTGGTGGACCGTGCCCGACTCACCCCGCTCCGCCCGCCGCCCACTCCACCTCCAGCGGAATCTCCCGGGCCCCGATGGTGTGCCGGGGATCCTCGTACGTCACCTCCCCGCCCGGCGTGAAGTGCCGCCACCGCCGCAGCAGTCCCGCCAGCGCCACCCGAAGCTCCAGGCGGGCCAGCGGCGCGCCCAGGCAGTAGTGGATGCCCTTGCCGAGCGCCAGGTGCCGGTTCGGGGTGCGGCGGATGTCGAACCGCGCCGGGTCGGGGAAGACCCGGGGATCCCTGTTCGCCGCGGCCAGCCAGAGCAGCACCACGCTGTCCTTCGGCAGCCGCCGTCCGCGCAGGACCACCTCCCTCGTGGTGCGCCGCGCCGCCGCGGGCAGCTGGCCCCGGTGGCGCATCACCTCCTCCACCGCGCCCGCCGTCAGCGACGGATCCGCCCGCAGGGCCGCCGCCGCCCGCGGGTGCTCGTGGAGCAGCAGCACCGAACTGGTCAGCAGCATCGTCGTCGTGATGTGCCCGGCGACCAGGAGAAAGCCGCACACCCCGAGGATCTCCTCGTCGCGCAGCCGCTGCCCGCCCTCCTCGACGGTGGCGAGCCTGCTGATCAGGTCGGGGCCCGGCCGGGCCCTGCGGCTGCGGATGACGTCCAGGAAGTACGCGTTCATCTCGGCGATGAGCGGGTCGATCGAGCGCAGCATCTCCGCCGTCGCCACCAGCACCGGCTCGCCGTCCCGGCCCTGGAAGAACAGGGCGTCCGACCACGCCCGGAAGCGCGCGCGGTCCACGACCGGGATCTGCAGGATGTCCGCGATCACCGTCAGCGGCAGCGGATAGGCGTACCGCTCGACGAAGCCGACGTGCCGCGCCCCGCCCAGCGCGTCCAGCAGGCCGTCGCTGATCCCGGTGATCCGCTCCTCCAGCTCCTGGATCATGCGGGGCGTGAAGACCTTGCTCACCAGCGACCGCAGCACGTCGTGCTCGGGCGGGTCGAACCCCAGGAACGCGCCCTGCGCGACCTTCGAGAACGCCTCCGGCTGCTCGATCAGGTCCCGCATGTCGGAGGAGAAGGTCCGGTGGTCCGCGAGGGCCGCCGCCACGTCCTCGTGGCGGAACACATGCCAGTTGCCCAACTCCTCGTCGTAGTGCACCGGTTGCTCTTCGCGCAGATACGTCCACCAGTCGAGCAGCGCCTCGTACGTGGGGGGCTGCGCGGCGAGCCCGAGGGACCGCAGGCCGTGGCCGCCCCGCACCCCGGCCGTGTCGCCGGTCACCGGGCGCCCTCCCCGATGACCTGCCGCAGCGCGTCCACCGCCCGGTCGATGTCGTCCGCCGTGTTCAGCACGCCGGGCGCGTACCGGACGGCGCTGCTGCGGTACGGCGTCTGCCCCGCCATCACCCGCCGCCGCTCAAGACCCGCGACGACGTCCGCCGGATCGCGGCCCGCGACGTCGAAGCAGACCATCCCCGCCCGCAGCCGCGCCGACTCGGGTGTGCGGATACGGACCTGGGGGACCTCCGCCAGCCGCCGCCTGCAGTACGTGGTGAGCTCCGCGATCCGCTCGGCCACCTGCGCCTTGCCCAGGGCGAGTTGGAAGCGGAACGCCTCGTGCAGCGCCCACCGGTGCTCGTACGCGGGGAAGCCGCCCGGCGAGCACATCCGGGCGGGCGGCGCCTCACCGTCCGGGGTGCGCCCCAGGTACCACGGCCAGAAGACCTCCACGTCGAACGAGGTGGTCACCGGGGCGACGCGCGACCAGCCCCGGTCGCTGCCCCACACCACCCCCGTCCCCCGCGGGCCGAACAGCCACTTGTGGCACCCCGCGACGAAGAAGTCGCAGCCGAGCGCGGTCACGTCGAAGTCCTCCACGCCGAGGGCGTGCACCGCGTCCACGCACAGCACGACCTGCCGGTCGGCGGGCCGCGCGGCGTTCACCGCGGCGACCGCCTCGCCGATGGCCGCGAGCGGCAGCTTCACGCCCGTGCCGGAGTGCACCCAGGTGACGACGAACAGGCGCGTGCGCTCGCCGATGCCGCGCGCCACGGCCTCCACGATCCGGTCGGCGTCCGCGTCGGGCGCATGCTCGTACAGCGCAATGACGCGGCGCGACGCCCCGCTGGCCGCCGCCTTGAAACGGAGGATCTCCGTGGCCGCGTAGTGCTCGTGGTCGGTGCTGAGGATCTCGTCGCCGGGTTCGAGGCGCATCCCGGCGCAGACCACGGCGAGGCCCGCCGTGGTGCTCTCGGTCAGGGCCAGCGAGTCCGGCCGCCCGCCGAGGTAGGCGGCGGCGCTGTCCAGGACCTGGCGGACCTGCCCGTCGCGCTCGTGGAAGTGCAGCGCGGGATTGCGGTCCAGGGCCCGGCGGTGGCGCTCGATGGCCTCCCGTACGGGGCGGGGGTGCGGGGCCAGCATGGAGAGCGCCAAGTGCACATAGTCCGGGTCGAGTTCGAACTGGCCGCGGGCCCGTGCCCAGCGCTCGGCGTCGGCCGGACGCGCGTACGCGGCGGGAGGAATCTGCTGAGTGGTGATGGTCGGCCTCCTCGGTCGTGCGGCCTCTGGGGCGCGTGCGATAGGGGGTGGGGGACGGACGATGCGGACGATGTGGATGGCGCGCGTTGCGGGTGCTGTGGGCCCAGGCGCCGCGCGGGGCACGGCAGTTCACCGCTCTCCGCGCCGCGCGCGCCGCGGTACAGCAGGTCACCGCTCGGCGTGCGGAGCCCGGCAGTCCACCGCTCGGCGTGCGCGGCCCGGCAGTTCGGAGCTCAGTGCGGCGGCCGCGTCCCCGTCGCGTACAGGACGGGCACCGGAATCACCACCCGCCCCTCGACGATGTGCCGCTCCCCGATCTCGGCGGCGATCCGCTCCTCGAGGTCCGCGCGCCGCGACGGCTCGACGCGTGCCCACAGGCGCCGCATCCCGTGGGTCCACGTCCAGCGCACCACGTCGTACGGCGACGCGGCCCTGATGTACGCGTCCTCCACCGTGAGCCGCACCCCGGCGAACCCGCTCCGGGACAGCTCGGCGCGGAGCCGGTCCCGCCCGCCGAACGACTCGCTGTTCGGATAGACGCCGCTGCCGGTCGCATACCGCTCCGCCATCGCGGCGATCGTGCGCAGCCCGAACACGCGGGGCAGGCCGTCCGGTTCCGGCGCCGCGTCCGTGGCGGGGGCCGCGAGGCCCAGGCGCCCGCCCGGCCGCAGCAGCCTGCGGTACGCGCGGTACGCGGCGGGCAGGTCGTCGATCATGTGGACGCTCATGCTGCCCACGACGGCGTCGAACGTCCCCGGTACGAGGTCAGGATCCTGGCCGTCCATGACCCGGGCCCGCGCCTGGCCGAGCCCCAACTCCCCGACCAGACGCCCGGTTTCCCCGGCCATGCGGGGCGAGAGGTCGATGCCGAGGACCCTGCCCGTGGGCCCCGTGGCCCGCGCGGCCGGTACGGTGACGGCGCCCCGGCCGCACCCCACGTCCAGGACCCGCTCGCCCGGACCCACCGAGGCGAGCCGCACCAGGCGTTCGCCGACAGGGCCGAAGAACTCCACCGGCAACTGGTCGTAGGCGGTGGCGACTTCCTCGAAGAGCACATGCTCACCGGCCGGCCGGTCGGTCATCCGGCCACCCCCTCCTGTCCGGCGCGGGCCCTCTCGCGCTCCATCACGGAGAACAGCTCGTTGTGCAGCTCGCGCAGCAGCCGCCGCTCTCCCGGATCGGTCTGGTCGAGCAGGCCCAGTGCGTCGGCGCGCCGCAGGAGCGTGCTCGCGTCGGTGAGCCCGTAATGCTTCAGGAGCGCCACCACCGGCCTGGGCAGCCGCTCCAGGTCGAGCGGGCGCGGCCCGTCCGCCGCGCCCGGCCCATCCGCCGTGCCCGGTCCGTCCGCCGCTGCCGCCGACGACGTGTGGGCCGGGACCCGGGCCATGTCCTCGATCAGCCCGGGCAGCAGACGCATCGTCCGTTCGTAGCGGGCCCACTCGGGGACCTCGTAGGCGAGCGGTCCCGGCCGGGCCAGCACCAGTCGGCAGGCGGCCACGCAGTCGTCGACGTCCACCCGGGCGAACTCGTAGGGATTGGCGACCGGATCCACCGGCTCCGGCAGGAACTCCACGTCCACCAGGGCGCCGTTGGTGTCGTCGACGTAGTACGGGAAGCCGTCCCAGCGCGGCACCACGACCGGCACCCCGCAGGCGAGCGCCTCCAGCGCCGACTTGGCGTACGTCTCGAAGACGCTGGTCGCGCACGACACGAAGAGGTCGGCCGCGCTGTACAGGTGCGCGGTCTCCGCCTTGTCCAGACGGTTGAAGAGGACGACGCCCTCCATGCGTGCGGCCAGGCGGTTGAAGTACGGCGGGTCGATGTGCGTCGTGGAGAGCGCGAGCAGGATGCGCGGGTCCTCCTCGCGCAGGGCGCGCGCGACGGCCAGCAGGGGCTCCAGGCCCTTGTCGTTCATGAACCGGCCCGTGTACAGCAGGATCGTGCGGTCGGACGGCAGCCCCAGGCGCCGCCGTGCCGCCGCGCGCGGCAGCGGGCGGTACACCTCGGAGATGCCGAACGTGCAGATGGCGCTCGCCCGGATGCCGGTCAGGTGCTCGTACGCGCGGCTCGCGTTCTGCGAGCCGCACAGCACCAGGTCGCCGGGGTGGGAGTAGGCGGCGAGGAGCAGGAAGTAGCACAGGATGTGCAGGGGGTACGGGTTGTTGTGCGGGACCATGAGCGCGGGACAGGAGTAGCCGTCGCGCCGCATGAAGTACAGCAGGGGGAGCGACTCCACGTACTCCGCGACCACCACGTCGATCGTCGAGAGGTCGCACGCCTCCTTGAGGGTCCGGTAGATCTCCTCGAAGTGCTCGAAGGTGTGCTCGTGAGCGGGCAGCAGCTGGATGCGGAAGACGAACGTCGACCCCTCGGGACAGAAGTGCCGGATGTCCTCGGTCGAGTCGGTGAGCGCCAGGACTGTGGTCATGACGGGCGCCGCTCCCCTCTCCCTCAGCCGCGCCGGAGCGTCTCGAAGTACATCTGCGCCCCGCTGAGCCGCTGTTGCTGGCGCGGTTCCTCGACCCGGCGGGCCGCGGCCACGATGCGGCGCACGCCCTCGGCGACGTCCACCTCGTGCCGGAAGCCGAGGACATCGGTGGCGCGGGTGACGTCGGCCCACAGCCGCTCGGCGTAGATGCTGATGGGCACGTCGACGTGGTCGGGCCGCACCTCGACGCCGAGTTCGCCGCCGATCAGCTTGAGCACCTCGTTGAACGTGGTCTCGATGCCGGTGCCGACGTTGAACTCCTGGGTGGGCAGGTCGGCGGCGAGCGCGGTGCGGAAGGCCCGGCCCGCGTCCTCGACGTAGATGAAGTCCCTGGTCTGGTTGCCGTCGCCCCACAGGACGGGCGTGGCACCGTGCAGCAGCGCCCAGACGAACAGCGAGATGACGTTGGCGTAGCCGCCCTTGCTGAACTCGTCGTGCCCGTACACGCTGAACGGCCGCAGCCCGATGGCCGTGATCCCGTACCGCTGCGTGTACTGCCGCGCCACCTCTTCGTTCCACTTCTTCGACAGCGCCTTCAGGTCCGGCGGCGCGAGCGGCATGTCCTCCGTGTACGGCACGGGGTTGCCCTCGTAGACGGCGCTGGTGCTGGCGTAGACGAGCTTGCCGATGTCGTTCCTGCGCATCGCTTCGAGGACGTTGAGGAAGCCGTGGGTGGTGACGGACGCGCCGTCGACCGGGTCCTCCTCGTACATCAGGAAGGACGAGGGGGCGGCCAGGTGCAGCACGGCGTCGTGTCCCCGGGCGGCCTTGAGCAGCAGGTCGAGGTCGCGGGTGTCGCCCTCGATCCACTCCACGTCCCGCCGGATGCCGTCGGGTATGTACTCCTGTCCGCCGATCTTGAAGTTGTCGAGCGAGGTGACCTCGCAGCCGTCGTCGAGCAGACCCTGGATCATGTTGCGCCCGATGAAGCCGGCGCCGCCGGTGACGAGGACTTTCCTGTACGAGCTCATGCCACTCCCTCACTGCTTTCGCGATGGGTGTGGCCGCTGCCTCCTCAGCGGGGCGCAGCGGCCACACGGTTCGGGGATACGGGTCGGGTCAGAGCCGGACGAGCTGGTAGACGTCCGGCGCACCGGTCGCGTCGCGGGCGGGGGCCCATGCGCTGCGGGCCGGAGCCCACGCGGTGCGGGCCGGTGCCCATGCGCTGCGGGCCGGGGCCCATGCCGTGCGGGCGGGGGCCCACGCGGTGCGGGCCGGTGCCCATGCGCTCCGGGCCGGAGCCCACGCGCTGCGGGCCGGAGCCCAGCCGGTGACTGCCATCGCATTCTCCGTTCTGATTCGAGTGCAGAGACACGTGCAGAGAGTCGAGTTGGCCTGGAAGGGATCGGTGCCCCTGCCAATTAAGAGCAGCCGAAGTTCACCCCCGAAGGCTCGGAAACAAGAAAGAAGCCGCCTTTTAGGCATGGTTGTTTCACACAGCATCCACTGCTGGCATCCGCTCGACTCCATCCACGCTGCATGGCCATCGAGTGAAGTGTCAACATCAGTCGGCAGCAAGATTTCGAAGCGGCTTGTTTCTGCCGACCGGCATTGTCCGCACGGGAGTTGCCGTGTTTCACTCCCGGCGGGGCGACGCGCCCCTACGGAGGCATTCCATGGCACTCAAACGTGACCTGCCACGGCCGGCCTCGCATGCCAGGGCACGCCGAATCTCCCTGTTCAGCATGGTGGGCACGAGCATTCAGTACTTCGACTTCTTCAGTTACGGCCTCGCCGCCGTGCTGATCTTCCCGGACGTCTTCTTCCCGCATCTCAAGGGCTCGGACGCGCTCCTCGTGTCGTTCTCGACGATTGGCGCGGCATTCGTCGCCAGACCACTCGGCGCGCTCATATTCGGCCACTTCGCCGACCGCACGGGAAGAAAGCGAGCGCTGATTCTGTCGCTCGTACTCATGGGATTGAGCACAACTCTCATGGGAGCTCTGCCCTCGTATGCGGTGGCGGGTCCCTCCGCCCCCGTGCTCCTGGTAATTCTGCGCATTGCCCAGGGAATTGCGCTGGGCGCGGAAGGCATGGGCGCGACGGTTCTCGCCATCGAGCACGCGCCGCCGGCGCAGCGGGGCCTGCACTCCGCGTTCCCCGGCGCCGGGGCCTCCCTCGGGTCTCTGGCGGCCAACGCCGTCTTCCTCGGCCTTGCCCGCGCGCTGAGCCCGGCGCAGTTCGAGACATGGGGCTGGCGGATCCCGTTCCTTGCCGGGGCGGCGCTGGTCGCCCTGTCGCTGTACGCGCGGCTCTCCGTGACGGAGTCCCCGGTCTTCGTCGCCGACCGCGCTGCCGCCGGCCTTGCCGCTACGGGTCAGGCCGTCACGGACCTTGCCGTCACGGGCCAGGCCGCTCCCGAACGGCCCTCGCCCGTACCGCTGTTGGCCGTCGTACGCGCCCAGCCGGCGGCGCTGCTCCTCGGGGTCGCGGCGCTGGTGGTGGGGAACGTCCTGTACTTCGTCACCCACACCTTCGCCCTCGCGTACGGCACGAACACGCTGGGCGTGCCCAAGGCGGCCATGCTCCGGGCGACCCTGGTGGCGCTCGCCGTGCAGACCGTGGCGGGGTTCGCCTCGGCCGTCCTGTCCGACCGCCTGGGTAGGCGCAGGACGGCACTGGTGGGCGCCGTGCTCTGCGGCGCCTGGGCCTTCCCGCTGGTCGCCCTGGTGCGCACGGGCCAACCCGCCGCGATCACCTGGGCGTTCGCCCTGGCCATGCTGGTGTACGGGATCTACTCGGGCCCGCTCGGGGCGCTGCTGGCCGGGGTGTTCCCCACGCGCTACCGCTTCACCGCGGTCGCGCTGGTCTTCAACAGCGGGGTGCTGGTCGGCGGGGCGCTGGCCCCTGCCGCAGCCGACCGCCTGCTCGCGGCCACGGGCTCGCTGTGGGCGGTGTCCGGGATGGTCTTGCTGAGCGCGGCCCTGAGCGGGGGTGCGCTGTTGAAGTTGACGGAACGTCATCCGGGGGAACTGCACGAGGAGTTGGAGGAGGTCGGCGGCGAGCGGGGCGGCGAGGCGAGAGGCGGTGACGAGAGGGGAGGTGGCGAGGTGGCGCCGCGGCATGTGGCCGGGCCGAGCCCCTGATGCGGGCGACGGCCACGCGGCGGACGGCCACGTGGCGGACGGCCACGCGGTGAACGGCCACGTGGCGGAGGGCCGGTGCCGCCCCGCGGGCGGTGGCCCCGGCCCCCACTGCCGAGACCACCGCCCGCTCCGGGACCGCGGCCGACGCCCAGGGCCGGGGGCCCTCCGGCCGGACGCCGGCCCTTCCCGACCCCACTGCCAACGGCACGACACAGCGAGCACGACGACAGCGAGGAGACTTCGATGGAGCAGCCGCAGAAGAAGACGGAGAAGAAGACGGAGAAGAAGACGGAGGTGGAGACGCGGACAGGGGAGGGGGCGGTGTCGCGGACGGGAGGGGACGCGAAGGCGCAGGCGGGGGAGTCGCCCGGCGCCGCCGCCCCGGACGGCCCCGTCGACCAAGTGGCCCGCATGGCCACCCTCTTCACCCCATGGGCCCTGCGTACGGGCGTCACTCTGGGGCTCTTCGACCTGATCGATGAGGGAATCGGCGCTCCCGCCCTCCTCGCCCGGCGGGCCGGAGCGGACGAGGACGCCGTCCAGCGGCTCCTGCGCCACCTCGCCAACCTCGGTCTGCTCGACGGGAGTTCGGACGGCTACCGGCTCACGGCCTCGGGATCCGTCCTCACATCCGGCCACCCCTCCGGTCTCGCGCGCGGCCTCGACCAGTCGGACGCCTGGGCCGCGGCCGGCGACCGCGCCGTACCCGCGCTGCTCTCCGCCGTCACCACGGGTGCCCCTTCCTGGGCCGAGGTCGCCGGAGCGCCGTTCTGGGAGACCTTGGCGAACGACGCCCCGCTCGCGGCCTCCTTCGACGCCGCCATGTCGGCGCACGCCGGAGCCGTGGGGCCGTGGCTGGCCACGGCGTGGGACTGGAGCGGGGCGGGGCGCGTCGCGGACATCGGCGGCGGGACCGGCGGCACTCTGCGCGACGTCCTGGTCCGCCATCCGCACCTGCGGGGCACGCTCGTGGACCTGCCGGGCACGGTCGGCCGGGCGGCGGACGCGTTCGGCGTCGAGCAGGAGCTGGCGGGCCGGGTGGACTTCGCCCCCGGCAGCTTCTTCGACCCACTGCCCGGCGGGCACGACGTCCTGGTCCTGGCGCACGTCCTGCACGACTGGAACGACGACGACTGCGTCCGGCTGCTGCGCCGGTGCGCCGAGGCCGTCGTCGGGGGCGGGAGCGTCCTCGTCGTGGACCGGGTGGTGGAGGACGCCGCCGCGCCAGGTCAACTCGCGGTCAGTCAGCGGGACTTGGCGATGATGATCCTGCTGGGCGGCAAGGAGCGCACGGGGGAGGAGTTCCGGCTGCTGGGCAAGGCGGCCGGTCTTACACCGCGCCGCCCACCCGTCCCGGCGCCCCATGAGGGGCTGTGCCTGCTGGAGTTCGGCAGGAGTGGAGGGGATGAAGGTGGGAGTGGGGACGGGGGCGAGGACGGGGACGGGGACGGAGTAGGGCAAGGGCAAGGGTAGGGGCGAGGAAACAAAGGCTGCTGAGAACGGCGTGCCACCAACGGCCGGGCGTACGGTTTTGCCAGCGGCTCGGGCGGCTCGGGCGGCTCGGGCGGCTCGGGCGGCTCGGGCGGCTCGGGCGGTTCCGGCCGCTCCGGTGGCTTCGGCGGCTCCATCCGCGAACGGCCGAGGCGGCCCGGCCGTCCCCCTTGCCGCTGCACGCCCGTTCGCCGCAGGCCGCCGCCCCGCCTTCATCGCGGGTCGCCTCGTCCCGGCCGGATGGCACCGTCGGGTGCACCCTGCCGCGCCACTCCCGACTCCGGCGCGCCGCGCTGTGCCGATCCCGACTCCGGTACGCGCCGCGCTGCCGCGTCCGGCTCCACCGTGCTCCGCCGCCCCGCCTCCTGCTTCGGCGGGGTGACGGTCGGGCTCGCGGACTCGGTCGCGGTCGCCGACGGGGTCTGCGCCCCCGCGGCCTCGGACCCCGCCCCGGCCTTGGCCCCAGCCCTGGCCCCGGCCTCGGACCCGGCCCCGGCCTCGGACCCGGACCCGGCCTCGGCCCCGGACTCAGCCCCGGCCCCGAACTCCGCCTCGGCCCCGCACCCAGCCCCAGACACCCCCTCTCTCAAGACGCCCGCCCCGCCGGACCCCGCGGTCGGGGCGGACCGCACGGCCCAGCGGACGGCGCCCAGCGCGAGGCCCACCAGCACGGCGGCCACCGCGGGCAGCAGCCCGGGGTCGACGACCACCAGCGCACCGCCGAGACCTCCGCCGATCGCGGCTCCGACATACGCGGAGCTGGAGTGCAGCGCCATCGCCTGGGTGGCGCCCTCGGGCCCGACTCGGTCGACCATCAGGGCCTGGATGGCGGGCGGCACCGCCCAGGCCGCCGCCGACCAGCACATCAGCAGCGCGGCGACGGCGACGAGCGGGACCGGCCGGGCGAGCCACAGCGCGCAGAACGCGGCCATCCCCACACAGAACAGGCCGCCCGCCGCGACGAGGGCGCGCATCGACCCGTACCGGTCGACGATCCGCCCCGCGAGGCGCGTCCCGACGAGGCCGCCCGCTCCGGCGAGCACCAGCAGGACCGCGAGCTGCTTGCTCGTCACGGAGGCGAGGTCGGCCAGGAAGGGCGCGAGGTACGTCTGGAAGGCGAGGTTGCCCGCGACGGTCACGACGGTGACGAGGAGAACGACGAGCACGGCGCGCTGCAGGACGGGGCGCAGCAACTCCCTTGCCCCGGCGGCCGGTTCCGCTGCGGTCGGGGTGCGGGGCACGGTCACGAGGGCCAGGAGGAGGGCCACGGCGCCCAGCGCTCCGGCGAAGACGAACGTGGCCTGCCAGCCGGCCGCGTCGCCGATGTACGTACCGGTGGGGACGCCGATCAGGACCGCACCGGTCAGTCCGGTCATGACCGTGGCGAGATAGCGCCCGCGCCGGTCGGGCGGGGCCGCGGCGGTGGCGGCGGCGAGCGCGGCGGGCAGCACGACGGCCGCGGCGAGCGCGGCGGAGACCCGCAGCGCCATCAGCGCGGGGAAGGCCGTGACGAGCGGGACGGCGAGATTGGTCGCGGTGAACACGACGAGGGCCCCGCAGAGGGCCCGCTTGCGGTCGATCCGCGCGAGGAGCAGCGCCCACGCCGGGGCGGCCAGGGCGTAGACGAGGGAGTAGACGGTGACGAGCTGTCCGGCCGCTCCCTCGCTGACGTGCAGGTCATGGGCGAGGTCGGGGAGGACGCCGATGATGATGAAGTCGTCGGTCTGCACCGCGAAGGCGGCGAGCGTCAACGCGTAGAGCCAGACGGGTGTTTGACGGAAGGGCACACTCACCCCATTAAGGTAACAGATGTTTCCCTAACGTTGGGCGGGTGCCGATGTGAGACGGTGGCGGCCACACCGGGCCCCCGGAACGCCTCCGGGACCGCCGAGACAGGAGGACCGACCCCGTGCCCAGACCGGTGAATCCGGACCGCCGCCGCGAGGTGCTCGACGCCGTGACCGGGCACCTCGCCCGCACGGGCATCGGACAGTTCACCCTGCGCGGCATCGCGGCGGCCCTGGGGCAGAGCACCCGCGTCCTGACGCACCACTTCGCGGACAAGCAGGAGTTGCTCGTCGCCGTGATGCACCGCCTGGACGAACGGCAGCACGACGCGCTGCGCGCGACGTCGGGCTGGCAGGACCCGGCGGTCCCGGTGAGCGAGGTCGTACGGTCGGCGTGGGAGCGCAACCTCGGGGCGGACGAGCTGGCGATGACCCGCCTGATCCGCGAGATCGAGGGCCTGTCGGCGGCGGACCGGCTGCCGGTGGCGGTACCGGACTTCGTACGGGGCCGGGCACAGTTCGTGGCCTCGTGCCTGACGCTGCGCGGCGTCCCCGAGGCGACGGCCCTGGTCACGGCGACGCTCCTGAACGGCGCGTTCGCGGGGCTGCAGGCGGACTATCTGTCGACGGAGGACGAGGAACGGACCCACTCGGCCCTGGACGAACTGTGCCGCTGGGTGGACGCGGCGGTGGCAGCGGCGAGCTAGGCGACGGGTGCCTGGGCCCGGGGGCCGGCCGGGTGCCACGAAGGGAGCGGACACACAGAGGGGCCCGGCCCCCCGGCCGGACCCCTCTCGACTCTCGACGCACCCCCCTACGCGACCGCTCCCACCTCCTCCGTCCCCTTCTCGCTCCCCGGCTGCCGCAGCAGCAGCGCGACCGCCGCCGCCAGCATCGATATCCCCCCGGCCAGCGCGTACGCGCCGTTGTAGCCCCAGGCCGCGACCACCATCGAGCCGAGGCCGCCGCCGAAGAGGCCGCTGATGAGCTTGCCGCTGTAGACGAGGCCGTAGTTGGTGGCGTTGTAGTTCTCGCCGAAGTAGTCCGGAGTCAGTGCCGCGAACATCGGGTAGAACGCGCCGCCGCCGAAGCCCGACAGGAACGCGAAGAACAGGAACAGCCACTCACTGTGGAGGTCGCCCGCCCAGATCACGCCGAACTGCGCGAGGCCGAGCACCACGATCACGAAGACCAGGCTGAGCTTGCGGCCCCAGATGTCCGACAGCCAGCCGACGACGGCGCGGCCGACGCCGTTGATGACCGCCATGACGCCCATCGACGAGGCCGCCACCAGGGGCCCGAAGCCGACCTCCTTGGCGAAGTCCACCTGGAAGGAGATGCCGAAGATCGACACCCCGGCCGTGAGGACCAGGCTCAGCCACATCAGCGGCAGCATCCCCGTCCTGATGGCCTCCTTGGGCGTGAACTGCCGTACCGCGGGCGGGTTCTTCGACAGCGACCTGGCGCTCTTGCCCGAGCCGGACTTCTGCATGGGGTCGATGTCGTGCGGCCACCAGTTCTTCGGCGGGTCCCGGAAGAAGAACGCGCAGGCCAGCACGACGACCAGGACGTACACGCCGATCATGTCGAGCACACGGTGGTAGTTCGACGTGTCGAAGGCGTAGTTGAAGATGAAGATGAACGGCAGGGACCCGTACGCGAAGCCTCCGTTGACGAATCCCGTCTTGCCGCCCTTCCGCTCCGGGAACCACTTGCCGACCATGTTGATGCAGGTCGAGTAGACGAGACCGGAGCCCAGGCCGCCGATCACCCCGAACCCGAGGATCGCCAGCCACACATTGCTGAGGTGGGACAGCGCGAGGAAGCCGAGCAGGCAGAGGAAGGAGCCGATCGTCATGGCCCGGCGGGCCGGGACGATGCCCTTCTCCCGCAGCCAGCCGGCCGGGAACGCGATGCCCGCCTGGAAGAACACCCAGACGCTGAGGATCCAGAAGGTGTTGGACTGCGTCCAGCCGTGGGCGCTGGACAAGGTGTCCTCCGCCGAGCCGTACGCGTACTCGGAGACGCTGATGGCCATCATCGCGATCCATGGCAGGTACACCATGAACTTGCGGGAATGGCCGAGGATGTCGCGGTCCGTCTCGCCCACGCGATAGACGCGGCCGTGCTCGTCGGTGATCTCTCGGTACTTCGCGCCGGTGGCCGGCGCCGTACTTCCTGCGGCGATGGGCTCCGCCGTCATTTAGGCCATCTCCTCACCGAGGGGTTGTGGATTGGGGCGTATGCCACGGGACTTGGGCCTGCCGGGTGGGGACAGGAAGAGGGCGATGCAGCCGGCGAAGAACGAGATGCAGCCCGCCAGGGTGAAGGCACCGGAGTGCCCCCACGCGTCGACGACCACGGCGCCCATGCCCGCGCCGAGACCGGAGACGAGCTTGGAGCTGTAGACCATCCCGTAGTTGGAGGCGTTGTTGTTCTCGCCGAAGTAGTCCGCGGTGAGTGCCGCGAACATCGGGAAGATGGCGCCGCCGCCGAAGCCGGAGATCGCGGAGAAGATCAGGAACAGGGGCAGGTTCTTGGCCTCCGCCGACCACAGGACGCCGAACTGGGCGGCGCCCAGGATGGCGCAGACGACCAGCAGGCACTGCTTGCGGCCGTAGAGGTCGGAGAGCCAGCCGATGACACCGCGCCCGGTGCCGTTGACGACCGCCTTGAGCGACATCGCCGTGGCCACGATGCCGCCTGCGAAGCCGGCCTCGTCACCGAGGTCGACCTGGAAGGCGATGCCGAAGATGTTCACGCAGGACGTGCAGGCCAGACAGAACCACATCAGCGCCACCCGGCCGGTCTGCCATGCCTCCTTGGGGGTGTACTGCTTGACCGCCGGCGGGTTCTTGCGCAGGGAACGGCGGGCCCGTGGGTCCTTCGGAGGATTGAGGGGATCGACCTCGTGGGGCCACCAGTTCTTCGGCGGGTCCTTGAAGAAGAAGCCGGCGACGGCGACCGTCGCGGCCAGGAAGAGACCGACCGAGACCAGCACCCACCGGAAGTTGGTGAGGTCCATGAAGCCGGTGAACAGGAAGACGAACGGCACCGAGCCGTAGGCGAAGCCGCCGTTGACGAAGCCGGTCTTGCCGCCCCGCCGCTCCGGATACCACTTGCCGACCATGTTGACGCAGGTCGCGTACACCATGCCCGCGCCCATGCCGCTGAACATGCCGAAGCCTATGTAGGCCACGATGACGTGCGGCGCGAAGGCCAGCGACAGATAGCCGAGCAGCGTGCCCGCCGCGCCGAGCATCATCGCCCAGCGGGCCGGCAGTTTGCCGCTCTCCCGGAGTCTTCCCGCGGGGAAGGCCACCGCGGCCTGGAAGAACACCCAGACCGTCATCATCCAGAAGATGTGGTCGTTGTTCCAGCTGTGCGCGGTGTGGAGGGTGTCCTCCGCGGACGCGAACGCGTACTCGGCGGAGGAGATCCCCATCATGCCCACCCAGGGCAGGATCACCATCCACTTGCGCTTGCGGCCCATGATGTCGATGTCGCTCTCGCCAACCCGGTAGACCCGGCCGTTGGCGTCCGTCACCTCCCTGTGGGGGACGGAACTCGATAGTTCGGTTGTGGTCATGACGGTCGCACCCCTTGCATCGAAAGACTTGGCCAGCGCCCCCTGTCCAAATGGCTTTCGTGTGCGCACGGGTCCTGGACCCGGCCGGCGCGCACCGCCGGCCGGATCCGTCGAAGGTCACCTCATCCATCGCCCCCCAGGAGCCCGGCCGCCCGCGCCCACCGGTACTTGGCGCCGAGCACCGCCACCGGCTTCTCCGTCGTGTATGGGTAGGCGACCACCCCTCGCTCGTAGAGGTACTGGCACGCCTCCTCGACCTCGACGTCCCCGGCCAGCGAGGCGACCACGGGCTTCTCGATGCCGCGCTCGCGGAACTCCGCGACCACGCGCGCGGTCAGCTCGGCGAAGACCATGGGCGGCGTGACGATGGTTTGCCAGTAGCCGAGGACGAGCGCGTGGATGCGCGGGTCCTCCAGGCCGAGCCGGATCGTCGCCTCGTACGTCGACGGGGGTTCGCCGCCCGTGATGTCCACGGGGTTGCCCGCGGCCCCGAAGGGCGGGATGAACGTCCGGAAGGAGGCGTCCAAGTCGGCCGGAATCTCCATCAGTCGGAGACCGTTGTCCGTCACCGCGTCGGACAGCAGCACGCCGCTGCCGCCCGCGCCGGTGATGATGACGATGTTGTCGCCCTTCGGAGTGGGCAGGACCGGCAACGCGCGCGCGTACTCCAGCATCTCGCTCAGCCCGGGGGCGCGGATCACCCCGGCCTGGCGCAGCACGTCGTCGTACACGGCGTCGTCGCCCGCGAGGGCCCCCGTGTGCGAGCCTGCCGCCTTCGCGCCCGCCGCCGTGCGCCCCGCCTTGAGGACGACGACCGGCTTCTTCGGCACCGTGGCCCGCGCGGCCTCCACGAAGGCGCGGCCGTCCTTGAGGTCCTCCAAGTGCATGGCGATGCACTGGGTGTTGGGGTCCTCGCCGAACCAGGTCAGCAGGTCGTCCTCGTCCAGGTCCGACTTGTTGCCGAGCCCCACGATGGCCGAGACACCCGTCTTCGTGGTGCGCGCGAAGCCGAGGATGGCCATCCCGATGCCGCCGGACTGGCTGGTGAGGGCGACGCCGCCCTTCACGTCGTACGGGGTGCAGAACGTGGCGCACAGGTCCTGCCACGTCGAGTAGTAGCCGTAGATGTTCGGCCCGAGCAGCCGCACGCCGTGGCGTTCGCCGATGGCCACGATCTCGTCCTGGAGGGCCTGTTCACCGGTCTCGGCGAACCCGGAGGGGATCAGCACGGCGTTCGGGATGCCCTTGCGGCCGACCTCTTCCAGGGCACTGGCGACGAACTTCGCGGGGATAGCGAAGACCGCCACATCCACCTCACCAGGAACGTCGGTGACACTCTTGTACGCCTTGCGGCCCTGAATGTCATCGGCCTTGGGGTTCACCGGATGGATCTCGCCGGAGAAGCCGCCGTCGATGAGGTTGCGCATGACCGAATTACCGATCTTGCCCTGCTCGTTGGAGGCGCCGATCACGGCGACCGAGCGGGGCTGCATCAGGCGGCGCATCGACGACAGCATCTCCGCGCGCGTGTAGGTGCGCCGCCGCTTCGGCACCCCTTCGGAGAGGATGACGCGGATGTCCGCGGCGACCGCCGAACGCTCCGTGGCGATCACCGGGTTGAGGTCGACCTCCGCGATCTCCGGGAAGTCGGTGACGAGTTCGGAGACCCGGCGTATCTGCTCGGCGAGCGCCCACCGGTCCACGGCCGCCCCGCCCCGCACCCCGCGCAGCACCTCGGCCGCCCGGATCGAGTCGAGCATGGTGGACGCCTCGTGGGCGTCGACGGGCGCGAGCCGGAAGGTGACGTCCTTCAGGACCTCGACCAGCACCCCGCCGAGCCCGAAGGCGACGACCTTCCCGAACGTCGGGTCCGTCACCGCCCCGACGATGACCTCCTGGCCCGACGGCAGGAGCTCCTGCACCTGCACGCCTTCTATGCGCGCTTCCGGCGCGTACGCGCGCGCGTTGTCGACGATCTCGTGGAACGCCTCGCGGACCTTCGCGGCGCCCTCCACGCCGACGACGACGCCGCCCGCGTCGGTCTTGTGCAGGATGTCCGGGGAGACGATCTTCATGACGACGGGCCCTTCGAAGCGCGCCGCGTACGCGACCGCCTCGTCGACGTCCGTCGCCAGCTCCTCACCGGGGACGGCGATCCCGTACGCGTCGGCGATCACCTTGCCCTCGGGCGCCGTCAGCGACGTACGCCCCTGCGCGCGCACGGCATCCAGCAGCTCGCGGACCCGCTTCGCGCGGTCTTCGGCCATCACTCAGATCACTCCGTTCGACTTGAGCAGGCGCAGCTCCTCGTCGCCGAGGCCGAGCTCGCCGATGAACACCTCTTCGTTGTGCTCGCCGAGCAGCGGCGAACTGACGACGTCCACAGGGGAGTCGGAGAGCTTGAGCGGGGAGCCCACGGTGGTGAAGGTGCCGCGCTGCGGGTGGGGCACCTCGACGACCATCTCGTTCGCGACGAGCGAGGCGTCCTCGATGATCTCCTTGGTGGAGAGGATCGGCCCGCAGGGGATGTTGTGGGCGTTGAGGCGCTCCAGGACGTCCCACTTGGGGAGGGTGGCGGACCACTCCTCGATGAGCTGGAACATCTTGCCCAGCTTCGGCAGCCGGGCCTCCGGGGTGGCCCACTCGGGGTCCTCGGCGAGCTCGGGGCGGCCGATGAGCTCCGTGAGGGGCTGCCAGCCGACGGGCTGCACAATCACGTACACGTAGTCGTTCGGGCCGCCCGGGGCGCACTTGACGGCCCAGCCGGGCTGTCCGCCGCCCGACGCGTTCCCCGACCGGGGCACCTCGACCCCGAAGTCCTCGTTCGGGTACTCGGCGAGCGGCCCGTGGGCGAGCCGCTGCTGGTCGCGGAGCTTGACCCGGCAGAGGTTCAGGACCGCGTGCTGCATCGCGACGTTCACGCGCTGCCCGCGGCCGGTGTTCTCCCGCTGGAAGAGGGCGGCGAGGATCCCGGCGACGGCGTGGATGCCCGTCCCGGAGTCGCCGATCTGCGCTCCGGTGGCGAGCGGCGGCCCGTCCTCGAAGCCGGTGGTCGCCATGGATCCGCCCATGGCCTGGGCGACCACCTCGTACGCCTTGAAGTTGGTGTACGGGCCCTCGCCGAAGCCCTTGATCGAGGCGTAGACGATGCGCGGGTTGATCTCCTGGATGCGGTCCCAGGTGAAGCCCATCCGGTCGACGGCGCCCGGTCCGAAGTTCTCGACCATCACATCGGAGCGGCGGATCAGCTCGGTGAGGAGCTCCTTGCCGCGCTCGGTCTTGGTGTTGAGGGTGATGCTCCGCTTGTTGCAGTTGAGCATCGTGAAGTAGAGCGAGTCGACGTCGGGCAGGTCGCGCAGCTGCTTGCGGGTGATGTCGCCGGAGGGTGCCTCCAGCTTCACCACGTCCGCGCCGAGCCAGCCGAGCAGCTGGGTCGCGGAGGGTCCGGACTGGACGTGGGTCATGTCGAGGACGCGAATGCCCTCAAGAGCCTTGGTCATGGCGGCAGGGCTCCTCACTTGTACATGGTCTGGTTCATGGTTCCGGGGGCGTACGCGTCCGGGTCGACCCACACGTTGATCAGCGAGGGCTTGCCGGACTCGCGGGCGCGGCGCAGGGCCGGGCCGATGTCGGCGGGGTCGCGGACCTCTTCGCCGTATCCGCCGAGCATCTGGGCGAACTTGTCGTAGTGGACGTCTCCGAGGGTGTTGCCGACGCGCTCGCGCTCCTCGCCGTACTTGGCCTTCTGGCCGTAACGGATCTGATTCATCGAGGAGTTGTTGCCGACGATCCCCACGAAGGGCAGGTCGTAGCGGACGAGGGTCTCGAAGTCCCACCCGGTGAGGCTGAAGGCGCCGTCTCCGAAGAGGGCGACCACCTCCTTGTCGGGCCGTGCCTGCTTGGCGGCGAGCACGAAGGGGATGCCGACGCCGAGGGTGCCGAGCGGGCCCGGGTCCATCCAGTGGCCGGGCGACTTGGGCTGGACGACCTGCCCGGAGAAGGTGACGATGTCGCCGCCGTCGCCGATGTAGATCGAGTCCTCCGTAAGGAAGTCGTTGATCTCGCTGACGAGGCGGTACGGGTGAATGGGCGAGGCGTCCGAGCGCAGGCTCGGCAACCGCTTCTGGAGGGCGGTCTGTTCGGCGGCGCGCAGCTCGTCGAGCCACTCCTTGCGCTTGGAGGCACCGCCGTTGATGCGCCCCGACACCGCCTCGGTGACGGACTTCAGTATCTGTCCGGCGTCTCCGACGATCCCCAGATCGATGTCGCGGTTCTTTCCGACGGTGCGGTAGTCGAGGTCGATCTGGACGACAGTGGCGTCGGGGGAGAGGCGCTTTCCGTAGCCCATCCGGAAGTCGAAGGGCGTGCCGACGATGACGATGAGGTCGGCGTTGGAGAACGCGTAGCGGCGCGAGAGCTGGAAGTGGTGCGGGTCGCCGGGCGGCAGGGTGCCGCGTCCGGCGCCGTTCATGTAGGCGGGCACGTTGACGGCCCGTACGAGTTCCACGGCGGCCTCGGTGGCGCGGGTGGTCCATACCTGGCTGCCCAGAAGAATGGCCGGTTTCTCGGCGTGCACGAGGAGGTCGGCGAGCTTCTCCACGGCCTCGGGGTCGCCCCCGGTGCGGGTGGAGGCGCGGTACTGGCCGGCCTTCGGTACACGGGCCTTGTCGGCGGGCACCTTGGCGTCCAGAACGTCGCGAGGGATCTCCAGGAAGGAGGGCCCGGGGGCGCCGTGGTAGCACTCGCGGAAGGCCATCGACACCATGTCGGCGGCGCGCGCGGTGTCCGGCACGGTCGCGGCGAACTTGGTGATGGGCGCCATCATGTCGACGTGCGGCAGGTCCTGCAGTGAGCCCATCTTGTGCTGTGTGTGGGCGCCTTGGCCGCCGATCAGCAGCATGGGGGACTCGGCGCGGAAGGCGTTGGCGACGCCGGTCACGGCGTCGGTGGTGCCGGGTCCCGCGGTGACGACGGCGCAGCCGGGTTTTCCGGTGATGCGTGCGTATCCGTCCGCCGCGTGCGCGGCGACCTGTTCGTGGCGTACGTCGACGACGTCGATGCCCTCGTCGACGCAGCCGTCGTAGATGTCGATGATGTGGCCGCCGCAGAGCGTGTAGATGACCTCCACGCCCTCCGCTTTCAGTGCCTTGGCGACCAGATGCCCACCGGAAATCAGGTCCTGACTGTTGTCGTCGGGCATGGCGAAGTCCTGTCCCTTCGTAGGGGGTTGGAGCACTCTCACAGTACATTGCATACAGTCGACGAATACTGTATGAAGCTTGTTATCCCGTATCCGGTGGGTGGTGTCCAGGGGGCGTGCGGCACTTTCAGTCAGGAGCCGAAATGGACCTGTTCGAACACCAGGCACGGCAACTCTTCGAAGAACACGGCATCTTGGTGCCGAGGGCCGAGGTCACCGACGCGCACAAGGAGGCCCGCGAGATCGCGCGCCGCCTCGGCGGCCGCGTCGTCGTCAAGGCCCAGGTCAAGACCGGCGGCCGCGGCAAGGCCGGCGGAGTCAAGCTCGCCGCCGACCCGGCCGCCGCCGAGATCACGGCGCGCCAGATCCTCGGCATGGACATCAAGGGCCACACCGTGCGCACGGTGATGCTGGCCCAACCCGTCGACATCCAGCGCGAGTTCTACGTCTCCTACGTGCTCGACCGGGCGGCGGGCCGCTTCCTCGCCATCGCCTCCGCCGAGGGCGGCATGGAGATCGAGGAAGTCGCCGCAGCCCGCCCCGAAGCGGTCGTACGCATCCCCGTCGACCCCGCCGAGGGCGTCACCTCCGCCAAGGCCGCCGAGATCGCCGACGCCGCCGGACTGCCCCCGCAGACCGCCGACGTCCTGGTCCGCCTCTGGGACATCCTCAAGCGCGAGGACGCCCTCCTCGTCGAGGTCAACCCGCTCGTCCAGAGCGCACAGGGCCAGATCCTCGCCCTCGACGGCAAGGTCACCCTCGACGACAACGCCCGCTTCCGGCAGGCCCGTTGGGGCGAGCAGGCCGAGCCGCACGACGAGGAGCTGGAGGCCAGGGCGGCCGCCAAGGGCCTCAACTACGTGAAGCTCGACGGCGACGTGGGCATCATCGGCAACGGTGCCGGGCTCGTCATGTCCACCCTCGACGTCGTCGCCGGCTGCGGCGCGCGGCCCGCCAACTTCCTCGACATCGGCGGCGGCGCCTCCGCCCGCGTCATGGCCGACGGCCTCTCCGTCATCCTCTCCGACCCCTCCGTGAAGTCGGTCTTCGTCAACGTCTTCGGCGGGATCACCGCCTGCGACGCGGTCGCCGACGGCATCGTCCAGGCCCTCGACGAGGTGCGCCTCACCAAGCCCCTCGTGGTCCGGCTCGACGGCAACAACTCCGCGCGCGGGCGCGCCATCCTCGACGACCGCGCCCACCCCCTGGTGGAACAGGCCCCGACCATGGACGGCGCCGCCCGCCGCGCCGCCGACCTCGCCAACGCCGCATAAGGAGACGGGACATGGCCATCTACCTCACCAAGGAGAGCAAGGTCCTCGTCCAGGGCATGACCGGGGCCGAGGGTATGAAGCACACCCGCCGCATGCTCGCGGCGGGCACCGACGTCGTCGGCGGCGTCAACCCCCGCAAGGCGGGCCGCACCGTCGACTTCGACGACCGCGCCGTGCCCGTCTTCGGCTCCGTGCGCGAGGCCGTCGCCGCGACCGGGGCCGACGTCACCGTGGTGTTCGTGCCCCCGGCGTTCACGTCCTCGGCGGTCGTCGAGGCCGCCGACGCCGGGATCGGCCTCGCCGTCGTCATCACCGAGGGCGTGCCCGTGCACGACGCCGTCGCCTTCCACGCGTACGCGAGCAGGCGCGGCACCCGTGTCATCGGCCCGAACTGCCCCGGGCTCATCACCCCCGGCCAGTCCGACGCGGGCATCATCCCCGCCGACATCACCAAGCCGGGCCGCATCGGCCTGGTCTCCAAGTCCGGCACCCTCACCTACCAACTCATGTACGAGCTGCGCGACATCGGTTTCTCGACCTGCGTCGGCATCGGCGGCGACCCCGTCATCGGCACGACCCACATCGACTGCCTCGCCGCCTTCGAGGAAGACCCGGAGACCGAACTCATCATCCTGATAGGGGAGATCGGCGGCGACGCCGAGGAACGGGCCGCGGCCTACATCAAGGAGTCCGTCACCAAGCCCGTCGTCGCCTACATCGCGGGCTTCACCGCCCCCGAGGGCAAGACCATGGGCCACGCCGGCGCCATCGTCTCCGGCTCCTCCGGCACCGCGCGCGCCAAGAAGGAGGCCCTGGAGGCCGTCGGCGTCCGCGTCGGCAACACCCCTTCGGAAGCCGCTCAGTTGGTGCTCAAGCGCCTCGAGGAAGGCTAGGCAGCTCCCTGCCCGCCCCGCCGCGTGACGTCCACGTGACGTCACTCATAGGTGATGTCACGTCCCTCAACTAGCGTTTCCTACCGGCGCGTACGGGAGTCCCCGCCCTCCCGCGGACGGACTCCCGTGCCCGAGCGACCAGAGCCATGCACCCCGCCCCGACTGTGCACCGTGAGCGGAGACACCCGAATGGCACCCACTTCACCCACTTCACCCACTTCATCTGCCGCACCCACCCTCACCCTCAAGTCCGGCACCGCCTGGACCGACGCCTGGCAGCGCTGCCTCGCCGTCGCACCCGAGGCGTTCCAGGACGACCGCGTCCTCAACCTCTGGGCCGGCACCTGGCACGCCGACGGCCGCCCCCTGCCCGCCACCAGCCCCGTCGACGGCCGCCCCATCGCGGGCCCGCCCCGGCTCGACGCCACCGCCGCCCACGCGGCCGTCCGCGCCTCCCTCGACCAGCACCGGGCCTGGCGCCACATCCCGCTGCCCGAACGCCGGGCCCGCGTCGCCGCCACCCTCGACGCCCTCACCCAGCACCGCGAACTCCTCGCCCTCCTCCTCGTCTGGGAGATCGGCAAGCCCTGGCGGCTCGCCCAGGCCGACGTCGACCGGGCCATCGACGGCGTGCGCTGGTACGTCGACGGCATCGACGCCATGGTCGAGGACCGGTCGCCCCTCGACGGCCCGGTGTCCAACATCGCCAGCTGGAACTACCCGATGAGCGTCCTCGTCCACGCCCTGCTGGTGCAGGCCCTCGCGGGCAACGCGGTCATCGCCAAGACCCCCACCGACGGCGGCGTCGCCTGCCTCACCCTGGCCTGTGCGCTCGCCGCCCGCGAGGGGATCCCCGTCACCCTGGTCAGCGGCAGCGGCGGCGAACTCTCCGAGGCCCTCGTCCGGGCCCCCGAGATCGGCTGCGTCTCCTTCGTCGGCGGCCGCGACACCGGCGCCGCCGTCGCCACGGCCGTCGCCGACCTCGGCAAGCGCCACATCCTCGAACAGGAGGGCCTCAACACCTGGGGCATCTGGAACTACAGCGACTGGGACGCGCTCACCGCCGTCGTCCCCAAGCTCTTCGACTACGGCAAGCAGCGCTGCACCGCCTACCCGCGCTTCGTCGTCCAGCGCGCCCTCTTCGACGAGTTCCTCGCCGCCTACCTGCCCGCCGTCCGCACCATCAAGGTCGGCCACCCGCTCGCGGTCGCAGCGGCCGAAGACCCCTGCCCCGACCTCGACTTCGGCCCCCTCATCAACGCGGCCAAGGCCAAGGAGCTCACCGACCAGGTCAGCGAGGCCATCGACCGCGGCGCCGTGCCCCTCTACCGCGCCACCCCGTCGGCCGACCGCTTCCTGCCCGGCCAGGACACCGCCGCGTACGTCCAGCCGGTCACCCTCCTCAACCCGCCGCCGTCCTCGCCCCTCCACCACGCGGAGCCCTTCGGCCCGGTCGACACCATCGTCCTGGTCGACACCGAGGCGGAGCTCCTCGCCGCCATGAACGCGTCGAACGGCGCCCTCGTCAGCACCCTCTCCACCGACGACCCGGCCACCTTCGACCGCCTCGCACCCCAGATCCGCGCCTTCAAGACCGGCCGCGGCAAGCCCCGCTCGCGCGGCGACCGCGAGGAGCTCTTCGGCGGCTTCGGCGCGTCCTGGCGCGGCGCCTTCGTCGGCGGCGAGCTCCTGGTGCGCGCCGTCACCCAGGGCGCGGCGGGGGAGCGGCCACCGGGCAACTTCCCGAGCTACCACTTGATGGCCTGAGCGACCCCGCATCCGGCAGGGCATGCCGCGGCTAGCCGATGCCCTGCCGGTCGGCCAGCAGCGCGAACGCACGGTCCGCGGCCTCCGGGACCGTGCGTTCGACGGCCTGCGCCAACAGCTCCCGATGCCGTACGAGCGGCGCCCTGCGCTCCTGCGGCGCCAGCAACAGCAGATCGTCGAGCCCGGCCAGGATCCGCCGGGTGACCTGCGGACTGCCGACCGCACACCCCCGGATCTCCGCGAACCCCAGATCCACGAGCTCGGTCCACCCCGGCACCGGCTGCACGAGCCGCACCACCCCCTGCCGGTCCCGGTGCGGCAGCGCCCCCAGCGGATACGGCGCGACGGAGGCGAGGAACTGCACGATGCGGTCCAGGGCCTGCACGGCGGTGGTCGGGTCGTTCACCGCGGGAGACAGCGCCCGCAGCCCGATGTCCGACAGCTGCCGAAGCCCGAACCCCAGATCCTGGTGAAAGGTCCGCTCCACCCCCACGGACACCGAGTACCGCAGCGCCCGGGCGGGCGGGGCGGCCCCGCCGTGCACCGTGAACACCGGCGTCCCCGGCACCACGAAGTCCCCGATCCGCGGCAGCAGCCGCAGCACCACCCCGCGCCGCCGCGCGGCCTGCACCAGGCGCGCGATGTTCACGTCCCGCAGCACCCCGGCCCGCCCCTGGTGCGTGACCCGCCCCGTCTCCGGCCCGAGCTCCGCGCCGTCGTCCGCGCGCTCCATGGGCTGTTTCGCGGCGACCCGGAGCGCCTCCCGGGCAATGCGGTCGATCACGAACCCCACCCGCATCATCCGCAGCGTCCCGTTCACGTACGCCACGAACAGCAGCAGACTCAGCAGCACCATCGCCACCGCGAGGATCCCCTCGACCAACGGCACGTTCGAGACGATGCGCGGGTCCTTCTCGCTGTCGAACGACGTCAGCGTCATCAGGGAGAACAGAAACGTGGCGAGGAAGACGGTCAGCGTGCTCTTCGTGATCCGCGACCGGACGAAGATCCGCACCACCCGCGGGCTGAACTGACCGCTGGCCATCTGCACGGCCACCAGCGAGATGCTGAAGACCACACCGATGAAGGTCATCATCGCCGAGCCGATGGTGCTGATGACCGTCTTGGCGTCCTCGGAGACCCCGATGAGCGTCTTCACGCTGTCGTAGTCCTCGTGGTCCTGCAGCGTCCGCACGATCTCGGCGTCGACGCCCTCGGCGACCCACCACAGCAGCAGGGCGCCCACGAGCCCCACGGTCGGCGCGAACCACATGGTGTCCCGCAGATGCTCCCGCAGCGGTGACAGCATCCGCGGCCTGCGCACCTTGACGTCACCCAGCGCTCCGGTAAGCAATCCGTCACTCATGGTGAGACTGTAGGCCGGTCGCCCGGACCCGCCCCGGAGCCGTCGCCGGGCGCCGGGATACGCAGGTGAAAGGCACTCCGAAAGCTTGGTATTGTTGTCCATGTCGCCGCGGGGAACACCGCAGGGAAGACCCGGCGGAGACACACACCTAGTCCGGGTGGCGGAATGGCAGACGCGCTAGCTTGAGGTGCTAGTGCCCTTTAACGGGCGTGGGGGTTCAAGTCCCCCCTCGGACACCAGCAAGAAGGCCCCTCTCGAGGGGCCTTCTTCATGTTCAGGCTTCATGTTCCGGCTCGGGCTCGGGGAGTCGGGGCCCCGGGGGCTCGGTACTCAGCGGCGTTTGCGGCCGCCGGGCTCCTGGCGGGGGCGGTGCTGGCCGGGGCCCGGGAACGTGGGCTTCGGGAGATGGGAGACCTCCCACTCCGCCTCCTCCAGCTGTTCCTCCGTGTCGTCGGGGAGCCAGGGCGGGCGGTGCGCGGGGGAGCGGAAGCCGAAGGCCGAGGTGAGGTCGCCGAAGGTGGCGCGGCGCCAGTCGCTGATGTTCGGTTCCGCTATGCCGGTCCAGCGCTCCAGGAACTGGAGCACCGAGGTGTGGTCGAAGGGCTCGCCGGACGCCCAGCCGCCCACCGTCCACGGCGAGACGATCAGGCACGGGACGCGGTAGCCGCCGCCTATGGGGAGCCCGGCCACGAACTCGTCCGGGGTGCCCGAGGGCGGGGCCGGCGGGGGCACGTGGTCGAACAGGCCGTCGTTCTCGTCGTAGTTGAGGATGAAGGCCGTCTTGCGCCACACCTTCGGGTTGTCGGCGATGGCCTCGATCTTCTTCGCCACGTAGTCGGCGCCCGCGGCCGGGAGGTAGGCCGGGTGTTCGGACTGGTAGCTGGTCGGGATGATCCACGAGACCGCCGGGAGCCGGTCGCCCCGGGCGTCGTCCTCGAAGGTGCCCGCGGGGCGGCGGCGCATGCCGCGCTCGTAGAGGGGGGTGCCGGGCTGCGCGTCCCGGAACTGCTGGAACTCCTCCAGCAGATTGCACTCGTAGTTGTCCTCCTCCTGGTACACCTGCCAGCTGATGCCCGCCTGCTGCAGGCGCTCCGCGTAGGTCGTCCAGCGGTAGGGCTTCGGTGCTGTGTTGTTGATCACCGGGCCGCCGAGCGTGCCGCCCGGGTCGATGGTCCCCGTCATCCAGTACAGGCGGTTCGGCCAGGTCGGGCCGAGGACCGAGCAGAAGTAGTTGTCGCAGAGAGTGAAGGTGTCCGCGAGGGCGTACTGGAAGGGGATGTCCGCGCGGGTGTGGTAGCCCATGACGTACGGGCCGTTGACGCCGTCCGCCGCTCGGTGCGCGGGCAGCCAGCGGTCCATTTTCCCGCCGTTCAGCGCCTCGTGCTGGACGCGCCAGGCGTGGCTGGTGGAGGGGATGGCCTGGGCGCTGGTGCGGTGGGTGTTGAGGCGGAACGGCAGCAGGTAGCCGTCGGGGTGCTCCGTGTCCGGCTGGTAGAAGACCGGGCGGCCGTCGGGGAGCTCCAGGGCGTCGCGGTCGGAGAAGCCCCGTACGCCGCGCAGGGTGCCGAAGTAGTGGTCGAAGGAGCGGTTCTCCTGCATGAGCAGGACGACGTGCTCGATGTCGTGCAGCGAGCCGTGCCGTGGCCGGCCGGCCGCGACCGCCTTCTGGACGCTGGGCGGCAGCAGGGAGAGCGTGGCGGCACCGCCGATCGCGCCGGCGGTGCTGCCGAGAAGTCTGCGTCGGGTCATGTCGGGCATGCGAGTGCCCCCTCCCCTGAGTCCGGTGGGCCCGAAGTGGGCCGCACCGACTGTCGCGGCGGGGGCGCGCAGTGGGTAGGAGGGGCTGCGGGAATGCTCCCTCAATTGTCCGTGAACAGACGAGAGTTGACCTGATGGTGGGTCCTGGCGTCCGTGTCGGACGGGCCGGGTGGTGCAGGGGCGGGTACGGCGGTCGGCGGAGCGGAGACGGTGGCGGGGCGTCCCGCCTCACGGGCCCCTCACGACGCGCCCCGGCGCGGGAGCCGGGGCCTCTGTGACCTGGGCGCGAGCATCATGGAGAATCGGGGGCATGAGTGAAAACGTCTACTTCAACGTGTCCGCCAACGGCGAGAGCCTCGGCCGCATCGTCTTCCGTCTCTTCGACGACGTCGTGCCGAAGACCGCCCGCAACTTCCGCGAGCTGGCCACCGGCCAGAACGGCTTCGGCTACAAGGGCTCGCCCTTCCACCGCGTCATCCCCGAGTTCATGCTGCAGGGCGGTGACTTCACCAACGGCAACGGCACCGGCGGCAAGAGCATCTACGGCGAGACCTTCGCCGACGAGAACTTCCAGCTCAAGCACGACCGTCCGTTCCTGCTGAGCATGGCCAACGCGGGCCCGGCCACCAACGGCTCGCAGTTCTTCGTCACGACCGTGGTGACGCCGTGGCTCGACGGCAAGCACGTCGTGTTCGGCGAGGTCGTCGAGGGCGAGGACATCGTCAAGGCGATCGAGAAGCTGGGCAGCCGGTCGGGCTCCACGGCCAAGAAGATCGTCATCGACGACAGCGGGGTTGTCGCCGCCTGATCGGTGACCCCTTCCGGCTGGGCCGGTCGTCCGGGTGCGTCCCGGCCGGCCGGCCAGGAGCCCGCAGACCGCGCGGAGCCTGCCGCGCGGCCTCCTAGGCGTCGCAGAACGTGCCCTTGACCGACTGCACGATCAGTTCGGCCTGCTCGTCTGTCACCCCGAACCTGCGGGTCGCGTAGCTCCGGCCCGCGCCGTCCCCCGCGTCCGCCTCGATGCCTCTGATCTTCAGGCAGACCTGTCTGGCGCCGTCGACGGCCTGCCCCTCGTCGGCGACGAGTCTCGGGTCCACTTCCTCAAGATCGTGCAGCAGCATCTCCTGCTGATCGGCGTCCGGGGACGGTATGGACTGGGGTGCCGCACCGGTGACCGTGGTGGAGCCGACCTCGTCCTGAGGTATTCCTTCGTCGTCCGAGCACGCGGTGAGTGCGGCGGCGGCCGCCACCGCGCACAGGGCCGTGACGGTCATACGCCGCATGCTTCTCGCCGTTTCCTTGCTCCCCATCCCTCTGCTCCGCCCCTCTTCTCTTGGCTTTGCTCAACTCCGGTGAACTGCCCGGTGATTGACCGTGAAAGTAGCCGAATCGGAGTCGGCACGCGGATCGCTGCCGGGCTCTTGGTGGCCGGTGGGGTGGGCGCGGTCGCCGGGGTGGCGTGGGAGCGGGTGCGGGAACTGGTTGACGAAACGGGCTTTTTGGCCTGTCGGGGGTGGGAGTTGCCGTAAGGTCCCCGGGTGAACATGCTGCCCCGCACCGCCGAAACCCTGGTCCTTCGCACCGACTTCTCGCGTCCAGCGGCCTGGAACGCGGTCCGCTCCGTGACGGCGACTCCCAGCGCCGACGGCTTCCTGCCCGGCGTGGAGTTCCTGGACGATCCGGGCTATCGGGACCTGACGGTGGCGGAGCTCCTCGCGCTCGTGCCGAAGGGGGACGAGGACGGGGGCGAGTACGCGCACCCCATCCTCGTCGTGGCCGACACCGTCGCCCTCGCCTCGGGTGAACTTCCGCTGCTCGTCGTCGACTTGTGGGAGGAGCGCGGGCGCACCATCCGCGTCGTCGCCACCGAGCTGTGGGGCATCGAGAACAATCTGTCCCTCGCCAACATGGACTTCTTCGAGTTCGCCGAGTCCGTCGACGAGGACGGTGTCTTCCGGGGGTTCTGAGTCAGGTCCTGACGCCGGGGCAGGATGAGTTCTCACGCCAGTGACAGGAACAGCTTCTCCAGCTCCTCCTCCGTCAGCGGGGGCTGTTCGCCGTCCGCCGCGTTCATGCAGTCCCGCATGCCCGATGCGATGATCTTGAAGCCCGCGCGGTCCAACGCCCTTGACACCGCTGCGAGTTGCGTGACCACGTCCTTGCAGTCGCGGCCCGCCTCGATCATCGCGATCACTCCGGCCAGCTGGCCCTGCGCGCGGCGCAGTCGCTTGAGGACCGCGTCCATGGCCTCCTCGTTGCCGGTCATGAGCGCAGGGCGGCGCGGGCGGTGTCCAGGGCGCCGGGCTCGGGGCGGTTGAAGGGGAGCCTGCCGAGGAGCGCCGCCATGCCGCAGGTATTGCTCACGCCGGAGTAGACCAGGCCGGACGCGACCCCGGCGGCCAGCAGGCGGCCCTTCGGGGCGCGCCTGCCGAGGGCGATGCCCAGCAGGACCAGGGAGCCCGCGGTGAAGCGGACCTGGCGGTCCATCGCCCAGATGGCGCGGCCGGGGCGGGGGGCCGTGTCGACGGCGAGTCCCTCGGCGGTCCACGCCTGCGTGCCGCCCGCCAGGCCGACCGCCGCCACGCCCGCCTCCGCCAGCCTCGCGCAGGCCGTGGCCGAGCGCTGACCGGCCGCGCAGACCACGACGATGCCGCGGTGCTCGGCCGCCGCCCGCAGGTCGGGAAGCAGGTCGTCGAGGTGCTCGGCGGGCACGTTGACCGCGCCGGGGACATGCCCGGAGGCGTACTCGGCGGGGGTGCGCACGTCGACGACGAGGGTGCCGTCGGCCGGGCGGGCCTTCAGCTCCGCCGGGGCGAGCGTGGCGGTGTTCGCCGGGTTCTTGGTGGTCTTGGTGTGTGTGGTGCTCATCGTGATTCTCGGGCTCCAGACATGTGGTGGTGTGCTTCCGGTTACGCGGCCTGCGTCGCCGCCCACGTCGCGTACCCGCCGTCCAGGTTCGCCGCGTCGCGGCCCAGTCCGGCCAGCAGGCGCAGCGCCGTGTGGCCGCGGAGGCCGACCTGGCAGTGGACGACCAGGTCGCCGTCCGGCAGCTCGGTGGCGCGCTCGCGCAGTGCGTCGAGCGGGATGTTCACGGCGCCCGGGATCGCGCCCCGGGCGTGCTCGGTGGGGGTGCGGACGTCGACGACGGTCGCGCCCGCGTCCCGTACCGCCGCCAGCTCGTGCCACTGGACGGTGCGGTCCGTGCCGGTGGCGATGTTCTCGGCGATCATCCCGGCCATGTTGACGGGGTCTTTCGCCGAGCCGTACGGGGGTGCGTACGCCAGCTCCAGATCGGCCAGCTCGGGGGCGGTGAGGCCGCCCGCGATGGCGGTCGCGAGCACGTCGATGCGCTTGTCCGCGCCGTCGGCGCCGACCGCCTGCGCGCCCAGGATGCGCAGGTCGGTGGGGTCGTAGAGGACCTTCAGGGCGATCGGGGAGGCGCCGGGGTAGTAGCCCGCGTGCGAGCCGGGGTGGAGGTGGACCGCCTGGTGGGGGCGGCCCGCGGCGCGCAGCCGCTTCTCGTTCCAGCCGGTCGCCGCGGCCGTCAGCCCGAAGACCTGGACCACCGCCGTGCCGGTGGCGGGCCGGGCCGTCACCGGGCGCCCGGCGATCGCGTCGGCGACCAGGCGGCCGTGCCGGTTGGCGAGGTTCGCCAGCGGGACGAGGGCGCTCTCGCCGCTCAGCCCGTCGCGCTTCTCCGCCGCGTCGCCCACCGCGTAGACGGCGGGGTCGCTGGTGCGGCCCGTCTCGTCCACGGCGATGCCGCCGCGCGGGCCGATCGTGAGTCCGGCGGCGCGGGCGAGGTCCACGTCCGGGCGGACGCCGATCGCCATCAGGACGAGGTCCGCGGGCACGGTCCGGCCGTCGTCAAGGAGGACCTCGCCGTCGCGGACCTCCTTGAGCTGGGTGCCGAGGGCGAGGCGGACGCCGCCCGCGCGGAGCTCGGCGGCGAGCGGGGCCGCCAGCTCCGGGTCGAGCGGCGGGAGGACCTGGTCGGCGAGCTCCACGAGGGTCACGTCCAGGCCGCGGTGGCGGAGGTTCTCCGCCGCTTCCACGCCGATGAAGCCGGCGCCGACGACGACGGCCGTGCGCGCGCCCCCGTCCAGCTCGGCCGCGATCCGGTCGGTGTCCGAGACGTCCCGCAGGGTGAACACCCGCTCCACGCCCGGCAGTTGGGGGACGAAGGGCCGGGCGCCCGGGCTCAGGACGAGACGGTCGTACGTCTCCGTGTACTCCTCGCCGGTCGACAGGTTCCGCACCCGCACCGTCCGCGCGGCCGGGTCCACGGCGGCGGCCTCGTGGCGGACGCGCACGTCGAGCCGGAAGCGGGCGCGCAGGGCCTCGGGGGTCTGCACGAGCAGGGCGTCCCGCTCCTCGATGACACGGCCCAGGTAGTACGGCAGTCCGCAGTTGGCGTAGCTGACGTGGGCGCCGCGCTCCAGCACGACGATCTCCGCGCGCTCGTCCAGCCTGCGCAGCCGCGTGGCCGCGGACATGCCGCCCGCCACACCTCCGATGACCACGACCTTCACGGGTGCCTCCTGGCTCACTTGGATCGACTCTATACCCCCGAGGGTATCAGCTATACCTAGGGGGGTATCAAATCGGGCATTCGTGGGCTCGTGCTCGCCATACGTACAGTGGCCCTTTGCCCAGCGGCGGCACCGGGATCAGGTGCCGCCCTCGCATCCCCGCACCCTCGTGGCAGGAGCTTCTTGTGCGCATACGTAAGCCGTCGGCGTCCGTGTCGGTCTCGGCGGGACTTGCGGCCGTGTTCTGCCTGGCCATGTCCGCCCCGGCGTACGCGGCGGAAGTGACCGTGGCGGAGGGGCAGGTGAGGGAGGCGGGTCCGCACGGGACCCTCCGGTATCCCAGTGTCACCAGCTGTCTGACCGTCACGGTCCGGCTGGGCGGGGGCGGTCTGGTCGGTGCGCACGCGAGCCTGTTCCAGGTGCCGGGTGAGCTGCGCTCGGACCAGATCCTGAGCCGTGCGAAGAGCGTGGTCGGTGCGCGTCCGGTCGGTGCGGTGGAGGTCAGGGGGGCGGTCGGTGCCTGGCACCCGAGCTACTTCAGCAAGGCGATCGAGAGCTATGGGGAGGGCGAGGAGGTCCCCGTCCCCAAGGGCCGTGACTTCACCGGGGTCGCGGGAGCGGTGGCGAAGGGGCTCGGCGTACCGGAGGGCAGCGTCTCGGTGCAGGACGTGCCGGACGGGGACCAGGTCGTCGGCTAGCGAGCCTGCGGGAGGGTCTTGATCCAGTCGTCGACCGTGACGACGTCCGCCCACTGCGGGAACAGCTTCTCCGTGAGGAAGCGGTGCGTCCCGGGGTCGAGGTCGAGACAGCCGTCCGCCAGAACCGTGAGGCCGAAGTCCAGGTCGTTGGCCTGGCACACGGTGTGCAGCACCACTCCGCTGGTGGCGATGCCGGCGAGGACGAGGCTGTCGACGCCGTGCGTTCTGAGGACCAGGTCCAGGTCGCTGCCCGAGAACGCGCTGCCGCGCCTCTTGACCACCACGGTGTCGCCCTCCTGCGGAGCGACCGCGTCGTGGATTGCGGTGCCGGGCTCGCCCGCCTTGAAGAGCCCGGCCCGCAGCGCCGAGGTGAGCCCCTGGTGGCGCGGGCTGACGCGGGTGTCCGGGCGCAGCTCGATGACCACGTAGATCACGGGTATCCGGCGGGCGCGGGCCGCGTCGATCGCCCGGCGCAGGCGCGGCAGAAGGCCGGGGTCCGCGCCGGGGCTGCCGTCCGCGATGCGCACGATGTCGCGCTGCACGTCCATCACGAGGAGCGCGCTGTTCGCCGTGGTCATCTTCTCTGTCCCTTCGCCGGCGGGTGTGCGGGTCTGCGGGACATCTTGATCACTTTCCTCACCAACCCGTCAACAGCAGGGAGTTGAGGAGCAGAGCCAGTGCCGCCTGCGCGGCCAGCCAGGCGCGCGGGTGCGTCAGGAACGCGCCCGCCGCCAGGAGCCACGCCGCGAACGGGAGCCAGATCCGCTCCGTCTCCGCCTTGCTCATCCCGGACAGGTCGGCCATGAGCAGCGCCACGGCCGCCGCGGCGACCAGGGCGGCCAGGCGGCGCTCGGGGGAGGACAGCGGGAGCCGCAGTGTGGTCGCGGTGCGGCGGAGGGCGGCCGCCGTCGCCGGGCCCACGAGCAGGGCCGTACAGGCGAGGTTGGCCCACACCCAGTAGCCGTAGGGGCGGATGCCGCCCGCGCCCTGGTGGTAGCGGTCGACCAACAGACGGTACGCCTCCCACCAGTTGAAGCCCGCGAGCGTGAACGCCAGCGGCACGACGGCCAGTCCGGCCAGGACGTACGGGAGGGTGCGCAGCCGGTGGGCGCCGGTGCCCAGGAGGAGCGTGGCGGCGGCGAGCACCGCGAAGAGCGTGAGCCCGTACGAGAGGTAGCAGGTGAGGCCGAGGAGGAGGCCCGCGGCGCATCCGGTGAGGCGGGGGCGGCGGCCCGTCACGGCCAGGGCGAGGAGCGCGACCGCCCACGCCGCGACCGCCGTGAAGTAGCCGTCCGCCGACGTGCCCATCCACACGGCGGCGGGCGCCAGGACGAGGAACGGCGCCGCCCGGCGTGCGAGCGCCTCGCCGGCCAGGGCACGGACCGTGACCAGGACCGCGGCGCCCGCCGACGCCCCGACGGTGATGCAGAAGACCCCGGCCCACGCCCCGCCGCCGAGCCCCACGCGGTCGAGGAGCACGAACGTGAGCGTCGCCGCCGGAGGGTGGCCCGCCACATGCGGGGGCCAGTGGTCGGGGGAGTCCAGGAGGATGTGGCGGGTGAAGTCCCGCAGGGTCCCGGGGACGTCCTGGAAGCGGTCGATGACCTGCAGATACTCGTACTTGGTGGTGAGCCGGTCCGCGATGCCGCGGCGCCATCCGTCGATGAGCGCGAGGGACCAGGTCCACGCCATGGCCGTGCCCCAGGCGGCCGCGAGCAGCGGGCGCCAGGGGAGCCGGGCCGCCAGGCGCGGACCGTACGCCACGACGGCGGCCGCGACGAGGACCGCCGCGGGGGTGCCGGGGCCGATGTGCGGGCCCCAGTTGGCGTACAGGGGTGGCCAGCCGACGTGCAGGGTGCCGTCGCGGCGTTCGATCGCGGTGCCGACGAGGGCGGCCGCCGTGACGAGGGCGACGGCGACCGCCACGGCCCACAGGTCGCGGGCCAGGTCTCGGGAGAGCGTAAGAGCGGGGGTGGGGGAGGAGGTACGGGCGGACGTACGGGGAAGATCGTGGGGCACAGGGGAACGCTAGGACGCGTGACCCGTTCAGATGGGGCCACGCGTGCGGACGTCAGCGTTTCGTCATGTGTTCCGGAGCCGTTTCGGGGGTCCGCCCGGCCTACGGTCGGCGCATGTCACGGTTGTCAAGGTCGCCGCTTTCCCCCTCGTCCCCGGGTTTCTGGCGCAGTCCGCTGCGCGGTCCGTGGTTCACCTCGGTCCTCGGCGTCGTACTGCTCCTCGGGATCACGGTGCTGTTCCTGACGGGCCTGTTGTCGTACGCGGCGTACAACCCCGATCTGTCGCCGGTCAACGACAAGACGCCGGACAAGGGGCTGCTCGGCTTCTATCTCTTCTCCTGGCCGACCCGTCCGTCCTGGCTCTACCGGTTCACCCAGGGCGTGCACGTCACGCTCGGCATCACCCTGATCCCCGTCCTGCTCGCCAAGCTCTGGTCGGTGGTGCCCAAGCTGTTCGCGCTGCCGCCCGCGCGCTCGCTCGCGCACGCGCTGGAGCGGCTGTCGCTGCTTCTGCTGGTCGGCGGGGCGCTGTTCGAGTTCACCACGGGCGTGCTCAACGTCCAGCTGGACTATGTCTTCCCGGGCTCCTTCTATCCGCTGCACTTCTACGGGGCGTGGGTGTTCTTCGCCGCGTTCGTCGCGCATGCGGTGCTGCGGGTGCCTGCTGCGGTGCGGAATCTGCGGGGGATGCGGGAGTCGCGAGCCGGGGCCACCGAGGTGGCGGCGGAGGCGGAGAGTCCGCTGGTGTCGCCGCGGCCTGCGGGCGCCACGGTGTCGCGGCGCGGGGCGCTCTGGTTCGTCGGGGGCGGCTCGCTGCTGCTGTTCGCGACCACGGTGGGGCGGAGTTTCGACGGGCCGCTGCGGCGGACGGCGCTCCTCGCGCCGCACGGCGGCGCCGATCCGGGCAGCGGGCCCGGCGGCTTCCAGATCAACAAGACGGCCGCGTCCCGGGGGATCGTCGCGGCGGAGACGAGTGACGAGGCGTGGCGGCTCGTCGTCGAGGGGCCGCGCGGACGGACCGTCCGGCTCAGCCGGGCGCAACTGCTGGAACTGCCCCAGTACGAGGCCGAGTTGCCCATCGCCTGCGTGGAGGGATGGTCCACCTCCGATCAGGCGTGGCGGGGCGTGCGGCTGCGTGACCTCGCCGCGCTCGTCGGCCATGAGGCGGGCTCGGCGCCCGGCGTTCTGGTGGAGTCGCTGCAGCGGCGCGGCTCGTTCCGGCGGGCGGCCCTGCGGGCCAACCAAGTACGCGACCCGCGTGCCCTGTTGGCGCTCGACGTCAACGGTGCGCCGCTGACCCCGGACCACGGCTACCCGGCCCGGATCATCGTGCCCGCGCTGCCGGGGGTGCTCAACACGAAGTGGGTGTCGCGGCTGACCTTCGGTGATCCGGCCGGGCTCGGCGGGTGAGGAGATGCGGAGATGCGGAGTGAGGGGACGGGGAGATGGAGTGACGGAGAGATGGCGCGAGGAGCGAGGGAGCGAACTGTGATGCGGCGTCGTGTGCTTGATGTGCTTCGTCCGCGCCGGCCGAAGGTGGGCAGTCCGCTTCACATCCTGTTGCTGTGCTGCTCGTTCGCGCTGGCCGCGTACGCGGGAGTGCGGCTTCTGGAGGGGGACTGGTTCCAGGTCGCGCTGTGGTTCGTGGGGGCGGCCCTGATTCATGACCTCGTCCTGCTGCCCTTGTACGCGGTGGTGGACCGGGCGGCCACGGAGGCGTTCGGCGCGGTCGGGCGCCGGGAGTGGGTGATGTACGTCCGTGTCCCGGCCGCCTTCTCGGGGCTGCTGCTGCTCGTCTGGTTCCCGCTCATCAGCGGCCGGGTGACGGACCGTTACACGTCGTCGACCGCGCTGTCCGGGGACGGGTTCCTCGCCCGCTGGCTGCTGATCACGGCCGTGCTCTTCGGTGGCTCCGCGCTGCTGTGGGTGGGGCGGTCGCTGCGGTCGCTGCGGCTGCGCAGGGCCACGAAGCGGCGGTCGCCGGCCGCCCACTGATCCACGGGGCGCCAGCCGAGGGGGCGGGCGTACCGGAGGAGGGCCGGGGTGCCGAGGCGGGCCCAGGGGAAGGGGGTGCTCGGTGTGGGGGTGGGAACGGGTTCTGGCTCCGGTCCGGATCCTGCAAGGGGGCCGACGAGGCGGACCGTCGCCCGCTCGTCGATGTCCACGAGTGCCGTCTCGGCGATCAACAGGCCGCCTGGGGTGAGGAGTTGGGCCAGGCGGCGGAGGAGGGCGGTCGGGTCGCCGCCGATGCCGAGGTTGCCGTCGGCCAGCAGTGCCGTGCCCCAGCGGCCCTCGCCGGGGAGGGGCGCGAAGACAGAGCGCAGCAGGGCCTGCCCGCCGAGCCCGACCGTGTGGGCCACCGCCGCCTCGCTCACGTCGATGCCGAGCGCGGCCTCGCCCCGGGCGGCGAGCTCCGCGACCAGGCGGCCCGGCCCGCACCCGACGTCGAGGACGGCGCCCTCGCACCGGTCCAGGAGCTCCCGGTCCACGGCGTCGGCGCGGGCGCACCAGCGCTCGACGTCCAGGGGGAGCAGCCAGCCGTCGCCGCGGCGCAGGAAGAGGGGGCCGTGGCCCGTTCGTAGGGCGTCGGAGTAGGGGTCGGCGGCCCAGCTGGGGCGCGTGGCCTCGGCTGAGCTGTCGGGCCGGGTCGGGTTCCGTCCGGTGCTGTTCCGTCCGGTGGAATCCTTTTCGGCGGGGCCCCGCCCGGTGGAGTCCCGTCCGGTGGAGTCCCCTTCGGTGGAGTTCCGTCCGATGTCGGGAGTCCGTACCTCACTCGCCGTGCTCATCGCCCTGTCCGCCCGCCGACCGCCCCGAGCCGGGCCAGCGCCGCGGCGAACCGGCCGTGCGGCGCCGTCGCGGCGACGGCCGCCGCGTCCGCCGCCGTGTCCACGTCCCGCAGCCGCGGCAGGTCGCGTACGCGCAGGCCCGCGGCGACGAGCCGGGCGCGCTGCACGGCGCCGGTGTGGGGCGCCGACATCGGGACGCCGAGCAGCAGCCGGGGGTCGGGCTCGGCCAGGCCGAGCGCCCAGAAGCCGCCGTCCTCGGCCGGGCCGAAGCAGGCGTCGTACCCGCCGTCGTACCCGCCGTTGCACCTGGCGTCGGAGTCGGCGGTCGGCGCGGTGGTGAGCGCGGTGGTGAGCGCGCTGGTCGACTTGGCGGTCAGACCGGCGGTCAGATCGGCAGCCAGACCGGCAGTCAGGTCAGCGTTCGAGTCGATGGCCGAGCCCGTGGACAGATCCCTGGCCGGCTCCGTGGGCAGGCCCGTTGTGAAGTCCACGGTGAGCAGGTCCGGTGTGACCTGCGGGGTGTCCATGCCGATCAGCAGGGCGGGGCCGTCGCAGCCCGCGAAGGCCGCGGCGAGGCGTGCGTCGAGGCCGCCCGGACACTGCGGGACGACGTCGAAGCCGGGTGGCAGCCAGGGGCCGGGCGTTCCGTCGAGGACCAGGACGCGGCGCCGGGCGGGGGTGGCGGCGACCGCGCGCAGCGTGTCGCAGAGCGCGGCCTCGGCCAGCTCCGCCGCCTCCTCGGGGGTGAACGGCGGCGTGAGCCGGGTCTTGACCCGCCCCGGCCGCGGTTCCTTGGCGATCACGAGCAAGGTGGTCGACGGAGTGTCAGGCGGAGTGGCGGGTGGGGTGGCCGGCTGTGTGTCAGGCGGGGTGACCGGCGGGGGTGTCATCGGCGCGGTTCCTTCGTGAGGTGGGGTGCGGTGACGGCGGCCGCGTGGGGCTCCGGGTTCACGCCGGGTTCGGGGGGTGTGGCGGGCTCTGGGGCCGTGTCGGGTTCGGGGGTTGCGTGGGGCTCTGGGGCTGCGCCGGGTTTGCGGGGTGTGGCGGGCTCTGAGGCCACGTCGCATTCGAGGGGTGAGCCGCGCTCTGAGGTCGCGTCGGGCTCCGGGGCCGCGTCGGGCTCCGGGGCCGCGTCGGGCTCCGGGATCGCGTCGGGCTCCGGGCCCGTGTCGGGCTCCTCGGACAGGACGCGGCTCATGTCGCGCACCGCCTGCCAGGTGCCGCGCCAGGTGCCGGTCACCTTGGAGGCGCCGGAGCGCGGCAGATACGGGACGTCGTGCTCGGTGACGCGCCAGCCCGCGTCGGCGGCGCGCACGACCATCTGCAGTGGGTAGCCGCTGCGCCGGTCGGTGAGGCCGAGGGCGAGCAGCGGTTCGCGACGGGCGGCGCGCAGCGGGCCGAGGTCGCGCAGCCGCAGTCCGGTGCGGCGGCGCAGCATCAGGGAGAGCGCGGCGTTCCCGGCGCGCGCGTGTGCGGGCCAGGCGCCCCGGCCCTGCGGGCGCCGCCGTCCGAGCACCAAGTCGGCCTGTCCGGCCTGCACTTCGCGTACGAAGGGGACGAGGAGGCCCGGGTCGAGGGAGGCGTCGCAGTCGCAGAAGCAGACGATGGGGGCGGTCGCGGCGGTCAGGCCCGCGTGGCAGGCGGCGCCGAAGCCGCGCCTCGGCTCGTGCACGACGGTCGCGCCGAGCTCGCGGGCGAGGTCGGGGGAGCCGTCGGTGGAGCCGTTGTCCACGACGAGGGGGCGCCAGCCGGGCGGGATCCGCTCGAGGACCCAGGGGAGGGCCTCGGCTTCGTTCAGGCAGGGGAGGACGAGGTCGACGACGTCGGCGGCCTCGGGGCCGGGGCCCTCGGATGGGGAAGAGGTCATCACGGCTCTCACCCTACGAACACAAAAGCCGCATACCGGACTATGGATCCTTACGAAACACGGACGTCGGTCCGGGCGGGCGGCCGGTGGCCGACGCGGGGCGGCGGCGGGTGCGAGGCTGGGGGCATGGAGCAGCAGCAGGATGTGGCGGGGGCCGCCGGGTGTGATGTCGGGTCCGCCGAGCGAGGGCCTCGGCCTGCCGATGAGACAGCGGGGGCGGGGAACCCTGACTCCCGCCCCGCCGACCACGAGCACACCGGCCCCAGCCCTGACCCGGGCCCCGCCCTCGCCCCCGACCCCGCCCGCATCCTCGTGGTCGACGACGACCCCACCGTCGCCGAGGTCGTCACCGGCTACCTCGAGCGCGCCGGGTATGTCGTGGACCGGGCAGGGGACGGGCCCGGGGCGTTGGACGGGGCGGCGGAGCACTGGCCGGACCTCGTGGTGCTCGATCTGATGCTGCCCGGGATGGACGGGCTCGACGTGTGCCGGCGGCTGCGTGCGCGGGGCCCCGTCCCGGTCATCATGCTCACCGCGCGCGGTGACGAGGACGACCGGATCCTCGGCCTGGAGGTGGGCGCGGACGACTACGTGACCAAGCCCTTCAGCCCCCGGGAGCTGGTGCTGCGCGTGGAGTCGGTGCTGCGGCGCACCCGTCCGGCCGACAGGCCGGCCGCGAACGCCAACGCCAACGCGAACACGAGCGCCCGCCCACTCGGTGCGGCCGGACTCACCCTCGACCCCGAGGCCCGCCGCGCCGCCAAGCACGGCGTGGAACTCGCCCTCACCCTGCGCGAGTTCGACCTGCTCACCTTCTTCCTGCGGCACCCCGCCCGCGCGTACAGCCGAGAGGATCTGATGCGGGAGGTGTGGGGGTGGGACT
Source organism: Streptomyces sp. NPDC059009 (assembly GCF_042740175.1). Taxonomy (NCBI): domain Bacteria; kingdom Bacillati; phylum Actinomycetota; class Actinomycetes; order Kitasatosporales; family Streptomycetaceae; genus Streptomyces; species Streptomyces sp. NPDC059009. Next base: position 69,442 of record NZ_JBHYJB010000018.1, read on the forward strand.
TCGGTGACCTGTCGACGGTCACGGTCCACGTCCGGCGGCTGCGCAACAAGGTCGAGGACGATCCCGCCCGGCCCCGCCTCATCCAGACGGTGTGGGGCGTCGGTTACCGCTTCGACCCCGAGGGCGCCGCCGGCCCGGAGGTGGCCTGACCGTGCGCGACACCCTTCTCATCGCCCTGTTCGCCTTCCTCGGCGCCGTCGCGGCCGGGCTCCTCGGGGCCGGGGTGCTGTGGCTGCTGCGGCGCCGCTCGCTGACGGCCTCGCTCGCCGTCGTGGCCGCCGTCGCCGTGGGCGCGATGTTCGCGGGCACGCTGGCGGTGGCGCAGGCGATGTTCCTCTCCTCGCACGACCTCACCGTGGTCACGACGGTGGTCGCGATGGCGGCGGTCGTCTCGCTGGTCACCGCGCTGCTGCTCGGCCGGTGGGTGGTGGGCCGCAGCCGCGCCCTGACGCTCGCCGCACGCTCCTTCGGTGACGACGGCGGCTTCACGGCCCCCGTCGGCCCGGCGACGGCGGAACTGGCCGCGCTCAGCCGCGAGTTGGCGGCGACCAGTGCGAAGTTGACCGAGTCCCGGGAACGGGAGCGCCTCCTGGAGACCTCGCGGCGCGAACTCGTCGCCTGGATCTCGCACGATCTGCGCACGCCGCTCGCGGGTCTGCGGGCGATGGCCGAGGCGCTGGAGGACGGGGTCGCCGCCGACCCGGACCGCTACCTCCGGCAGATCCGCACCGAGGTCGAGCGCCTCAACGGCATGGTGAGCGACCTCTTCGAACTGTCCCGCATCCACGCGGGCGCCCTCGCCCTCGTCCCCTCCCGGATCTCCCTGTACGACCTGGTCGGGGACGCTCTCGCGGGGGCGGACCCGCTCGCCCGCGAACACGGGGTGAAACTCGTCGGGGACCGCGTCGAGCCCGTCCCCGTGGACGTGGACGGCAAGGAGATGAGCCGGGTCCTCGGCAACCTCCTGGTCAACGCGATCCGCCGCACCCCCGCCGACGGCACGGTCGCCGTCACCGCCGAGCGCGCCCCCGACGGCGTGGTCCTCTCCGTCTCGGACGGCTGCGGCGGCATCCCCGAGGAGGACCTGCCCCGTGTCTTCGACACAGGCTGGCGCGGCACCCACGCCCGCACACCCCCGGCCGGCGCGGGCCTCGGCCTCGCCATCGTCCGCGGCATCGTCGAGGCCCACGAGGGCCGCGCCACGGTCCGCAACATTCCCGGGGGCTGCTGCTTCGAGGTGACGCTGCCCGTCGGGTAGAGCGGGTGCGGGCGGTGGGGGTGAGAGGCCGTCTCGCCCCGGCGGCAGCGCTCACGTCCGGAGCCGCGCGGCTGCGTGGCCGGCGGCTATGTCACTTCATGCAGGCGCCGTCCCGCGCCCCTCGCGGCCTGCCGCGCCCGCCCCGCTCACCCGTCCTCGCCCCTCCTCACTCCCCACGCAACCCCGCCACCCCCGCGAACTCCCGCATCCCCTCCTCGAATCCGACCTCCGCCTTCCAGCCGAGCTCCGCGCGCAGGCGGGCCGAGTCCGCTGTGATGTGGCGGACGTCGCCCAGGCGGTACTCGCCCGTGACGACGGGGGCCGGGCCGCCGTGTGCCGCGGCGAGTGCCTCGGCCATCTCGCCGACCGTGTGCGGGTCTCCGCTGCCGGTGTTGTAGGCCGTCAGCACGCCGTGGGGGCCGTCCGCCTCCAGAGCTGTCGCGTTGGCCGCCGCCACGTCCCGTACGTGGACGAAGTCCCTTCGCTGGCCGCCGTCTTCGAAGACGCGCGGGGCCTCGCCCCGTGCGAGGGCCGAGCGGAAGAAGGAGGCGACTCCGGCGTACGGGGTGTCGCGGGGCATTCCGGGGCCGTACACGTTGTGGTAGCGCAGCGACACCGCCGTGCCGTCCGTCGCGCGCGCCCACGCGGCGGCCAGGTGTTCCTGGGTGAGCTTCGTCGTGGCGTACACGTTGCGGGGGTCGAGCGGGGCGTCCTCCGCCACCAGTCCCGGGGCCAACTCCCGCCCGCACGCCGGGCAGTTCGGCTCGAAGCGGCCCGCGTCCAGGTCTGTGACCGAGCGGGGGCCCGGCCGCACCACCCCGTGCTCCGCGCACGCGTACCGCCCCTCTCCGTAGACCACCATCGACCCGGCGAGGACCAGCCGTCGTACACCTGCCTCGGCCATGGCCGTGAGCAGCACCGCGGTGCCCAGGTCGTTGCGCGAGACGTACTCCGGCGCGTCGGCGAAGCCGGTGCCGAGGCCGACCATCGCCGCCTGGTGGCACACGGCGTCCACCCCGGCCAGAGCCCGTGCGACCGCCTCCCGGTCGCGCACGTCCGCCGCCGGGTCCGCGCGCACGTCGAACACGACCGGCTCGTGCCCGCGCGCCGCCAGCGCCTCGACGATGTGCGACCCGATGAACCCGGCGCCACCGGTGACCAGTACCCGCATCGCCCGCATGCCCTGCATGGACTTCATGACCTTCATGCGGCCCAAGGTAGGGCGGCAGCCCCGCCCCGCCCCAGGAACGCGGCCGTCACGTCACCGCTCCGTAAGGTCCGCCCACGGGGCTGCCCTCCCTGTCCGGGCAGCCCCGCATCCCCGCGCTCAGGCGTCAGGGATACGACACCACCGTCGACGGCACCGTGTTCGTGCCCGACGTCGGGGCGCCCGTGTCGTTGATGACGCGCTCGTACTGGCCCTTGCCGCCGAGCGAGACCACCAGCAGGTTGTGGAACTTCACGCCGGACGCGTTCGGCGCCGCGAAGCCGTGGTGCTGCACGATCGTCGGGTCGACGTTGTAGTAGCAGTAGCTGCCCAGGCCCCACGCCTCGTGCGCGGTGACGGAGTCGGCGACCTTGTAGGCGGCGAAGCCCTTGATGGAGCCGTTCTGGATCGCCGCCTGGTTCGGGGCGTCGTACGCCTTCTCGTTCTGGAAGAAGATGGTGCGCCCGCGCTGGCCGAGCCACTGCACGTCGTACTTGTTGAAGTGCTCCACGAACAGGCCGGTGGCAAGGACGTCGTCGCCGTTCACGACCACGCCGTAGTCGGCCCGGTTGGTGTCCCAGCCGACTCCGTCGCCGTGGTCGGCGCGCCAGACCCAGGTGTGGTCGACGATGGTGTGCCGGCTGTTGATCACCATGCTGGTGGTGGCCCTGCCCGCGCCCGCGCCGCCGATGCGCACGAACACGTCCTGGACGGTCGTGGGGTTCGCGGAGTGGTCGGCGGACGCGCCCTCGGGGCCGACTTCGAGCAGCGTACGGGAGTTGGCGGAGCCCGCGTCGACGAGGAAGCCCGCGAGGCGCACCCCGTCGACGTCGGCGGTCTTGAGGGCGGTGACGCCGCCGTCGGGCACGAGCGTGGCATAGCCGAGGCCGAGGACGACGGTGCCCGCGCGGTTCACCTGGAGGGGCTGGTCGAGGTGGTAGATGCCGGGGGTGAGGAGCAGGTGCAGCCCTTGCGTGAGCGCCTGGTTGAGGGTGGTGGCGGAGTCGGCGGGCTTCGCCACGTAGAAGTCGGTCAGGGGCAGTGAGGTGCCGCGCGGGGTGCCGTTGCCCCAGGTGACGCCGCGCGCGTCGGTCCGCTTCTCGGGCAGGAACACGCGGTAGGCGGAGCCGTCCAGGTAGAGGAAGGGCTTCTCGCGGGAGACCGGTGTGGTGCCGAGCGTCGTGTACGGGGGGTTGGGGAAGCTCTGCGCGGGCGCGCCCTCGACGCCGGAGAACACCATGTTCCACACGGCGTTGCGCCAGCCCCCGACCGCGCTGTCGCGGGTGTACCACTGCTGCTGCGAGTACGGGCCGACCTCGCCGTCGACACGGCTGTCGGCGATGTAGCCGCCGCTGGCCCAGCCGTACCCGTCGGGCGCGAGGTTGAGGCTGCCGCGCACATGCATGCGGCGGAACGGCGCGGCCTGCGCGACGGCCCAGCGGTTGGTGCCGTTGACGGGGACGAGGGCGAGATTCTCGGCGGAGCGCCAGAAGTTCTGGGTGGCGTTGCCGTTGAACCAGCCCGCGTCGACGGTGACGTCTCCGTTGAAGGTGGTGTCGTCGGGGGAGAGGCCGAGGCCCGCGACGGACATGTAGAAGCCGAGCTGTGCGTTGAGGCCGTTGTAGGTGCCGGGCTTGAAGAGCAACGCGTAGCGGCCGGGGCCGAATTGGGCCGACTCCTGCCGCTTGAAGATCTCGTCGAGCTTGCCCTGGATGCCGGGCGTACCGGGGTCGAAGACGAGCACGTTGGGGCCGAGGTCGCCGCCGCCGGGCAGGGCGCGGGGTCTGCGGCGGGCCGGGGCGGGGGCGGAGGCGTCAGGGGGAGCGGTGGCGGCTGCGGCGGTGCCTACGGTCGCGGCCGTCGCCGCCGCTGCGGCTCCTGCCAGCACGGTCCTGCGGGACGGAGAAGGGGACATGGGGCGGCTCTCCTGGTTCAGGAAGTGAACGGTGGGGGTCGTGAGAGCGCTCTCTCGCCGCTGAATGCTTCATCCGCGTGAACGCCGCGTCAAGAGTTCCGGCACAACTTCCCGCCATGGAGCGGGAGTTGTCCTGGTCTTGTCTTCAAGAAGTGCGCGGACGGCAACTGCCCGCCTTCACACCACACTTCGCGCCATCTCATGACAAGAGGCAACGGACAGCCCGTAGTTGACGTCCTCGTGGACGCAGAAGGGCACGTGGGTTCGCCCCCGGGCGCCCTTGGATGCCTTCGGCTGATGAAGGAAGAGGAGGACCACGTTGAGACGTGGCTCAAGAGTGGCGACGACGGCCCTGGCGGTGCTCGCGCTCGCCGCGGTGTCTCCGGGGCTCGCGCAGGGGAGCGCACCGGGGAGGCCCGCCACCGGCCCGGCGTCGGGACACATATCCGCCGCCCCGGCCGGCGGAACGGATTCCGTCCCCGATTCCGACGACGGCCTGCCGTCCGGCTGGGACATCGAAGGCACCGGCGCCGCACGGCAGTTGGTGTGGACGGCGCCGAAGCCGCAGCCCGTGGGGAACGCCCGCGTCGAGTTCTACGCCGGGAACGACCTGCTGGGGCAGCCCGTCGCCGCCCCGGACCGGCGCACGTACCGGCTCCCGCTGCACGGCGCCGGCCTCGGCCCGGCCAAGGACCTGCGCGCACTCGCCGGCGGACGCCGCCTCGACGCGGCCGCCGAGAAGCCGGACGCCCGCACCCCGGGCCTCGCCCCGTCCGTGCAGCCGCCGACTCGCGGCAGCGCGGCCGACGTCGACCCCGGCAAGCCCGGCGACTACCGCACCGCGAGCGGCGAGTACACCCTGAAGTCCGTGCGCCTGCCCGGCTTCCCCGCGCCCGTGGAGATGCAGGCCCGCGTCATCGGCCCCGTCGACGCCCCCGGCAAGCGGCCGCTCGCCCTCTTCCTGCACGGCCGCCACTACACCTGCTACGGCGGCTCCGGCAACGAGGGCGACCTCGGCTGGCCCTGCAAGGCGGGCGCCAAGCCCGTGCCCAGTCACGAGGGTTACCTCGGCGCCCAGAAGCTCCTGGCCTCCCAGGGCTATGTCACCGTGTCGATCTCCGCGAACGGCATCAACGCCCAGGACGGCGACGTGCCCGACGGCGGCGCCCAGGCCCGCTCCTCGCTGGTGCGACAGCACCTCGCCCGCTGGGCGGACTGGGCCAAGGACCAGGGCGGCGCCCCGGACGCGGTGCGCGCCGTCGCCCCCGCCGACCTGGACCAGGTCCTGCTCGTCGGCCACTCGCGGGGCGGCGAGGGCGTCAACCGGGCGGCGCTCGACAGCCAGTACCGGCCGCCCGCCGCCGAGGACGGCTACCGCGGCCCGGTGCGCTGGAAGATCCGCGGCAACGTCCTCATCGGCCCCACCATCTTCGGGCAGAACCCGGCCCCCGACGTGCCCTCCATGACGATCCTGCCGGGCTGCGACGGCGACGTGAACGACCTCCAGGGCGAGCTCTACACCGACGGCACGCGCGGCGTCAGCCGGGGCCGGGCCCTGCACAGCTCGGTCTACGTGGTCGGCGCGAACCACAATTTCTTCAACAGCGAGTGGACCCCGGGCCAGTCGCAGGCGCCCGCCGACGACGACTTCGCCGGGCGCGACCCGGTGTGCTCGGTCGGCAAGCCGACCCGGCTGAAGGCCACCCAGCAGCAGACCGTGGGCAACGCCTACATCGCCGCGGCCGCCCGCCTGTTCGTCGCGGGCGACGACCGGGCGCGGCCGCTCCTGGACGGCACCGGGCGCAGCATGCCCTCGGCGGGCCCGGCGCGCGTCCTGACCCACGCGGTCGGCGGCCACCGCACGAGCGCCGTCCTGCCCGGCAGTTCGGTCACCGTGCGCGGCGGCGGCCGCCTCTGCGCCCAGGTGAGCAACAGCCGCACCGGGTCCTGCCTGTGGACCGACGCGATCGGCTCCTCCCCGCACTTCGCGACCTGGGACGTCATCCCCGAACCCGGCCGCGACGCGGTGGCGATGACGTGGACGCGGCCGGGGGCGCCCTCGGCGACCCGCATCACCCCGGCCCGCTCCTTCTCCCTCGCGGGCGCCGACGCGCTGGCGCTGCGCGTGATCGTGCCGCCCAACTCCACCGGCACCAAGCTGGACGTCGCCGTCACCGACGCGTCCGGCCGCACGGCGACCCTCGGCCGGACCACCGTCGACGGACTCCCGGGCAGCCGGCAGATCGCCGCCTACTGGGGCCGCGAGATCCGCGTCCCGCTGTCGGCGCCGGTCAAGGCGAAGGTCGACCTCGGGCACATCAAGACCCTCCGGCTCACCCCGCGCAGCGCCAAGGGCACGGCGTGGCTGATGGACGCGTGGGGCTGGCGCCCCGGCACCCCGGCCGTCACGACCGCCGCCCTGCCGCGCGTCGACTTCGGCCGCCTCAAGGTCAAGGAGGGCGACTCCGGGGTGCGCACCTACCGGATGCCCGTCCGCGTCTCGGGCCAAGGCGTGGGCCGCGTCCGCCTGTTCGTGCCCAAGCCCGGCACGGACCGGACCACGTCCCGCACCGTGACGGTCCGCCCCGGCTCCCACGCCGTCGACGTGCCGGTGAAGGTCCGCGGCGACAAGCGCTACGGCTACGACGTCGCGTACTCCGCGATGGCCAAGGCCGTGCGCGGCGCCGTCGTCGGCTCCTATCAGGGCGGCGTGACCGTCCTGAACGACGACCCGCTGCCCAGGCTGACCGTGAAGCCGGTCGCCGGGACCGTCGTCGAGGGCAAGCGCCTGAAGTGGCGGGTGACCCTGGCACACCCCGTCGACGTGGACATCCAGGGCCAGATCGGCTTCCTTCCCGTACGGAGCGGAGCCGAGCTCTCCACGAAGGACGTCGACCGCACCTGGCTGCGGGACAACCTCGGCCAGCGGCCCGACCCGGAGCGCGCCCTGTCGGCGATGCCGGACCACCCGGTGTTCTTCGTGTCCGTCCCGGCCGGGAAGACCAGCGTCGACGTCTCGATGCCCACCGCCAAGGACCGCGTCCGCGAACCGGCGGAGTCGCTGCGCGCCCGGCTGAGCCCGCTCGACCAGAACTACGAACCGCTGCCGGGCGGGCCGGAGTTCACGGGGAAGGTGAAGGACGCCTCGTAAGCCTGCCCGTCCCCATGGCGAGGCGCCCGGTCCGTCCTGGACCGGGCGCCCTCGGTTCACCGCTTCACCCGCCCCCGGATCGCGAGAGCCCCGAGGCCCAGCAGGATCGGCTCGGTGAACCGCGACCCCATCTCGATGTAGTCGCCCGCGGTGGTCAGGTTCTGCCCGCTCGACCGGAAGACGACCGAGTTCAGCGTGACCTTCAGCGCCTTCTCGAAGCGTTGCGTCGTGAACCGGTCGCCGGAGGGGTTCTTCGGATCGTCCTCGTCGATGACGAAGGTGACCTTGCCGCCGCCGGAGGGGACGGTGCCGGTGGCCGCCTGCCGGGGCGAGTCCTGGGGCAGACCGAAGCCCATCATCAGCGCGACGGTGGTCGTCATCGCGAGGGTGAGCCAGCCCAGGGCGCGCGAGGCGCGCAGGCCGTACCCGGACAGCAGCCAGTACGCCTGGAGGAGCCAGCGTTCCGCCTCGCTCCACTTGCGGCTGTGGCGGCGCATCTCCATCTCGCCGTAATAGAAGTCGGCGGCGCCCGGTTCGTCCTTGGCGTCCTCAAGGGCCTTGCGCAGATGCCGGTAGATGGCGGCCGCCAACGCGAAGTCCCGGCGCCGCGATTCCTGGGCGGTGATCCGCCGACCGCCCGGGCGGTGACCGTGATGGACACTCCTGCGGACGGTTGCCTCCTCCGCGATGGTCTGGCGCCTCGTCCAGTGGAAGGGAATGAATCCGTGCCGCCACACCCAGCCCGGCGGGGTCGACGCGAATCTGCAGGCGCCCTCGATACGAATCTGATCGAGGTTGAAGGCCGCGGAGAACAGGCACTCGGAGAGATCGACGTTCATCAGGCGGAGCAGCGAGGCGTCGACCGAGCCGACGCCGCGCACCGTGACGTCGTCGGTCGCCCCTCGGATGGGATCTTCGCGGACATCGTGTCCCCACACCTTGAAGGGGCGCCGCTGCCTGCCCAGTGCGAAAGGAGCCGTGATGGAGGCCATGCTCAGGCTCACCGTGGCGTAGCGCAGGCGCAGTGAGCAGGGTGCGTCCCAGCGCGTGTCCTGACAGTTCACGTACGTTGCGCACAGGGCGAGCAGGGTCTGGTCCCTGAAGGTCGCTCCCCGCAGGTCGACCGCCTGGGCGCAGACCAGCGGTCCGACCACTTGTGGCGTGGCGAACTCCGCCTTTCGCATCAGCAGATCGCTGTAGAACCACGCGTGGCCCAGATCGAGGCGTGCACTGAAGGTGGCGGAGACGAAACCGGCGGCACGGTGAAACGTCGTCCAGTAGAAGTTCGCGTCCTCTCCGCCGAACTCCGCGCCACTGAACCCCGCGTACCGCACGAACGTCGCCCCGGCGAAGTCGCACGAGTCGATGAACTTCGCCCGCCCGAAGTAGGCGGCCGCCTGGAAGGTGGCATCGGTGAAGTCGGCTTCCGCGTGAAAGGTCGAGCCCTCGAAGCTCGCCGTACCGGTGAATCGCACCCCCGTGAAGCCGGCGGTCTCGGTGAAGACCGCACCGTCGAACGACGCCGCGCCGACCCTCGGGTCCCCGGCCGTCTCGTCGCGCAGCGAACGGATGAGCCGCGTCAGCAGGTCCGCGGTGAAACGGGTGCCCCGGTGATCGATGTCGCTGCCCGCGGACAAGGTCGCGAAGTAGTCGCTCACCTGCTGGGCCGCCAGGTGGGCGAGGCACGCGCGGTACGGCTCGACCACGCGGCCCGGACAGGGGGAGGAGCTGTCACCTTGGCAGTGGAGTGCGGGCGGCGAGCTCGGGTGCGGTGACGGCGGGGACGCGGGCATGCCCCTACGGATACCTCAACTGCCCCTGGAACCGGCAGGAGTTGGGGATCTCCGCCCCCTGAGATGCCCGTCCTGAACACGACGCCGGGCGGGCCCGAGGGGCGCCGCCCGGCGTGCTGTCGAGGGCGAGGAGAGCGAACGGACTGGCGTCATAGGAAGGTGAGAAGGAAGCCCGTTCATGGCCTCGCCAGAACCGAAGGTAGCAGTCACTCCGGGATCATGTCGCGGAGATTTTCCGGGGTGAGGATCCGGGAGTCCGGGTGCAGGCCGTCGGGGCGCTCCAGGCCGATGTACGTGACCGGGGCGTCCGGGACCGTCTTGCCGTCCCACAGCTCCGTGACCGTGCCGCCGTCCGCCGCCATCAGGTCGGTGAGGTGGCGCACCGTGAGGTAGTCGCGTTCCACGACGCCGCGCAGCAGCGCCGCGACCGACACCTGGTTGTTCTCGACGCGGTTGGCCGCGGGCCGGCCCTTCAGGTACAGGTGCAGCCACTTCGCCTGCCACCGGCCGTCCCGCCCGCGCAGGAACACCAGGGGCAGCGCCACCCGGCCCGGACCGCGCAGCTCCGACTTCATGCGCACCGTCCGCGGCTCGAACGGGCGGCCCTGCTGGTCGGAACCGCGCAGCATGAAGCCGAAGAACGACTCCTCGGTCTCCTCGAAGCCCTCGCCCGAGAAGATGTTGACCTGCGGCACGATGAAGGCGCCGCGCACCGCTCCCAGACGCAGGTTGATGAACTCCGAGGCGCCGTCGGGGGCCTCGGTGATGTCCCCGGAGTGCTCTCCCTCGACATCGGAGAGCGCGGTGTAGGACAGCCACGACACCGTGTCGTAGCCCGCGTCGAGCAGCAGCGCCGACAGGTCGTAGTCGGTGTCGTACCCCGTCTGCTTCCAGTACACGAAGAAGCGCAGCAGCTCGCCGTCCACGGGCGAGAGGGAGCCGCGCGGCAGCACGCCGAGGCCCGCCGCGGTGGCCTTGCCGCTGAGCGGCAGCGCGACGTCCAGGGCGTCCGGGTCGATCAACAGGCGGGCGGGGGACGGGAGTCGGCGCCGGGTTTCCGCGTCGAGCGCGGCGATCAGCCGCTCCCGCTCCCGCGCCGGTACGGGCGCGCGCGTGTCGGAGGCGACCCAGGCCCGGCCGAGCCGGTTGACGAAGACCCGTCGCGCGCCGCCGCCCGTGGTCCCGGCCCCGGTCCCGGCCGCGCGGTTGTGGAGGTGCTCGCGCACCGACAGCACGACACGCCCCGCCACCAGCGGTGCGACTTCCTCGGCCGCGGCCGCCACCGCCGCGCGCTCGCCCTCGTCACCGGCCAGCCGCAGCAGCCGGTCGAGGGACCGGAACAGCTTCCCGGGCGCCGACGTGAGGAGCCGCACGGCCGCGCGGACCTCACCCTCGCCGAGCAGCTTCTCGACCTCGCTGTCGAAGGACGGCGCGGCCTTCTCGCCCCGCGCGACGGCGAACACGTCGGCGGCGTGCGGCCAGCGAGCCGCGAACTCGTGCGGGTGCAGCCGCTCCCCGAGGCGCTTGAACGGCTCACGGTGCACGTGGACGTCGGCGAGCTTCGCGGGCGCCGCGGCGACCACCGCGTCCAGGCCCGCGAGCAGTGCGCGGCGGACCGGGCGGCGCAGGGCACGGAACCGGGTGGGCTCCTGGAGGGTCACGTCGCCGTCCGAGAGCGCACAGGCCAGGCGGAGCACGTCGGTGACGGTGTCGAGGAGGAGGCCCGAACCGGCGTACAGGCGGGCGCGGTTGATGACGGCGCGGCTCTCCCGCACGGGGATCGCCGCGGGCTGCGGCCCGTCCACGCAGTGCCCGGCCAGGGCGGCCAGGTCGCGCAGGTGCTCCTCGCCCAGCGGCGTGCTGCTCCCGGCGAGCGCCAGGTACAGGTCGCGGACCTCGTCGTCCCGGGCGCCGCCGAGGTGCAGGACCGTCATGCGGTCACCGGCGGCGGCGATCAGATCGTCGTGGGCGGCGAGCATCTCCTCGTACGTGTGCTGGTACTTGCCGTACGACGGCAGGGTCAGGAGGTCGACGACGCCGGTCTCCAGCTGCGCGAGGGTGCTCTCGCGCGTGCTCTCGTCCGCGAGCGCCTCGGCGATGCAGCTTCTCCAGAAGTCGTACGTGTCCGGGACGTTGGCCGGGAAGTCGATGAAGTAGGCGTTGTGCCGGACGTGGTCGCCGACCAGCTCGCGGACGGTGCGCAGGGTGCGCTCGGCCGTGTCGACGACGACGTCCGCGGACAGGCCCGACAGATGCGCGAGCAGTTCTCCCGAGAGCTTGAACCCCACGGACAGCAGCGCGGCGTCGAACTGCCGTGCCGCGACGGCGCCTTCCCCGGCCGGGCCGGCGGGGGAGGGGATGCGGTGGGTGTGGCGGATAACCAGCTGTTCGAGTTCGAGAGGGTGGACCATGAGGGGGATCGTGGCAGAGGGGGACAGGTGAGCGCACTCGGGTTTTCCGGCGGTGATGGTGGCGCGGGGCTGTCCGCGCGCCGTGCCGCCCACGCGGCCGTGAGCACCCACCTCGCCCTGCTCAGCGACCGCCGTCTCAAGGAACGGGTCGCCGCCGCCGACCCGGTCGGGGCCGGGATCGGGGGCCGGGCGGGGGAGCTGGACGTCGAGGGAGCGCGGGTCTTCGTCAAGCGGGTGCCGCTGACGGACCTCGAACTGGAGCCCGCCCATGTGCGGTCGACCGCCAACCTCTTCGGGCTGCCGATGTTCTACCAGTACGGCGTGGGCTCGGCCGGGTTCGGGGCGTGGCGGGAGCTCGCCGCGCACATCATGACGACGAACTGGGCGCTCGGCGACGCGTATGCCGGGTTCCCGCTGCTCCACCACTGGCGGGTCCTGCCCGATGCGCCGCCCGAAGGGTTCGTCGACGAGTTCGGGGGAGTGGAGGGCGCCGTCGCGCACTGGGACGGGTCGTCGGCGGTACGGCGGCGCCTGGAGGCCATCGGCGCGGTGTCGTCGAGCCTGGTGCTGTTCCTGGAGCACGTGCCGCACACGCTCGCGGAGTCACTGCGCCGCCACCGTGGCGGATACGCGTGGGCGGAAGGGGAGTTGGGGCGGGGGACCGCCTTCATGAGCGCGCAGGGGTTCGTCCACTTCGACGCCCACTTCGCGAACGTCCTGACCGACGGGCACCGGATCTGCTTCGCCGACCTCGGTCTGGCCCTGAGCTCCCGCTTCGAACTCGCCGAGAAGGAGCGGGAGTTCCTCGATCGGCACCTCCTCTATGACCGGTCCCACACCGTGAGCCACCTGATCCGGCACCATCTGCTCGACGGGGTCCTCGGTGACCGGGATCCCGAGGTCTTCCTCAGAGAGTGGATCGCCGGTCGGCGGCCCGACGGCCTGACCGCGGAGGCCGCCGGGATCCTCGACCGGCACGCTCACCACACGCTCGTTCTCCATGGCTTCCACCGGCGTCTGCTCACGCGGAGCAAGCAGACGCCGTTCCCCGCCACGGAGATCGAGCGTGCCCTCAACACCCCCGCGACTACGGCTGGTTGAGCTTCCACTGCTGGCTCGCCGCGCCGCTGTCCGGCTGCTGTGTGACCTTCGCGCCGTCCGCCGTGGAGCCGCCCTCGACGCCGAGGACCTTGCCGCTGTGGACATTCACGAGCTTCACGTAGCCGCCGCCCGCGTTCGCCACGCGCCACTGCTGGTTGGCGCCGCTGTTGGAGGGCCACTGCACGACGGGGGCGCCGTCGGCCGTGGACGCGCCCTGGACGTCGGCCACATGGCCGGAGCGGACGTTGGCGAGGGTGCTGCGGTCGTGGGCGCCGGTGGCCAGGCACCACTGCTGGTCGGCGCCGTCGTCGCGGGTCCACTGGACGAGCTGGACGCCCTGGGCGGTCGAGGAGCCGGGCACGGCGAGGACCTTGCCGCTCTTGCGGTTGGTCAGGACGTGGCGGGCCTGGAGGGCGCCCGCGAAGGCGATGGGGGCAGCCGACGTCTGGTGCAGGTCGAAGAGGACGATCTCGTTGCGGCCCTTCTTCAGCCAGGGCGCCGGACAGTAGAGGCGCTGCTGCGGGCCCACCGACCAGAACCGGCCCAGATTGTGGCCGTTGACCCACACCACGCCCTTGGTCCAGGCGGCGAGGTCCAGGTAGGTGTCGCCGACCTTGTCGAGGGTGAGCGTGGTGCGGAAGAACTGGCCCCCTCGTTCCGGGTCGCTGATCTTCGGGCGCAGGCGCGCCACGAACGTCTCGTCGACGGGAAGGCCGTACGTCTGCCAGTGTGTGAGCGGTCCGTCGAGGGCGCCCGCGTCGGTGAGCGAGACCTCGCCGGTGATGCCCTTGCGGTCGGCGATGGCGTGGCCGAAGTTGATGCGGCCGAGGCCCTCCACCAGGACGTCCAGGGTCGCGTCAGCGCCCGTATCTGTATCTGTATCTGCATTCGCTGAGCCAAGTTTCAGGCTGCTGCCCGTCGTCACCTTCAGCGGTTCGGTGTACGGGGCGGGGAGCGCGGGCCTGCTGAAGCCGCCCTGGTAGGCGCCGTTGAGGTGGACCGTGGCGTAGTCGTGCAGGCCGGTGATGGTGAGGGTCGCGCCCGCGTAGCCCTTCAGGAGGCGGCGGTAGAGCATGAAGCCGGAGTTCTGGCCGTAGCTCTCCATCGGCTGGGCGGTCACCGTCTGGGCCGGGGGCAGCGCGTCCGGGAGGTTGTCCCACAGGGATGCGAACGCCTTGGGGGTGACGGGACCCGGGGCGATCGTGGGGACGGGCGCGGGGATCTCGGGGAGCGGCTCGTCGAGGTGGCCGCCGATGAGGTCGCGGTAGGTGGCGTAGGTCTCGGAGGGGCGGCCCTGCTCGGTGATCGCGGCGGCGTAGTCGTAGCTGGTGATGTCGGGCGTGTAGTGGCCGCCGTCGTCGTTGGCATTGGCTCCGGCCCAGTAACCGAAGCTGGTGCCGCCGTGGATCATGTAGATGTTGAAGGACAGCTTGGACTCCATGAGCCCGCGCAGGATGGGGGACTTGTCCTTGCCGATGCCGCCGAAGACGGGGTCGCCCCAGGCGGTGAACCACCCGGCCCAGGACTCCCCGATGAAGGACGGCACCGCGGGGAAGCTGCCCCGGCAGTCACCGATGGCGGCCGCGTCGCCGTCGGAGAGGCCGATGGCCCCGCCGGGCACGTTGGTGTGGTTGCCCTTGACCTGGCCGAGCCCGTCCTGGGTGTAGAAGGGGCCGGGGATCCCGGCGTCGAGCCAGGTCTGGCGGATCTCGTTCAGATAGGTGGAGTCGTCCCCGAAGGAGCCGTACTCGTTCTCGATCTGCACCATCAGGACGGGGCCGCCGCCCGCCACCAGGAGCGGCTTCACGACCGGGGCGATCTTCTTGATGTAGCGGCGCACGGCCGCCATGTACGCCGGGTTCTGTTCCGTGCGCACGCGCAGCTTCGCCTGTGGGTCCTTGAGCAGCCAGGCGGGCAGCCCGCCGAGGTCCCACTCGGCGCACACGTACGGGCCGGGGCGCAGCAGCACCCACATGCCCTCCTCCTGGCACAGCCTGATGAACGCGGCGAAGTCGCGCCGGTCGGTGGTGAGATCGAAGACGCCGGGCCGCTCTTCGAGGTAGTTCCACATGAGGTAGAGGGCGATGGTGTTCATGCCCATCGCCTTGGCCATGCGGATGCGGTGACGCCAGTACGGCACCGGGATGCGGCACGGGTGGAGCTCGCCGCTGCGTATCTGGAAGGGCTTCCCGTCGAGCAGGAACTGGCTGCCGTCGGCGGAGAAGCCGAAGGTGTGGTCGGCGGCGGACGCCTGACCGGAGGCCGACGCCTGCCCGGCGGTGGCGAGGATTCCCGCGGCCGGGGTGAGGGCGGTGACG
This sequence comes from Streptomyces sp. NPDC059009, assembly GCF_042740175.1. Lineage (NCBI taxonomy): Bacteria > Bacillati > Actinomycetota > Actinomycetes > Kitasatosporales > Streptomycetaceae > Streptomyces > Streptomyces sp. NPDC059009. The sequence continues at coordinate 84,596 of NZ_JBHYJB010000018.1, forward strand.
GCCAGGAAGGTGCGTCTCTCCATGGTGAGCACTCCAGAGGGTGGGGGGCCACGTGGTCGTGCGGGAGGGAGGAGCGGTCCGAAGTCTCAACCGTTATCGCGCACACGTCAACAGGAACAGACAGGAACGCTCAGATTGAATCAGGCCAACTGGCGTGCCTGACATAGGTGTTGACGGAACGTCGGTTGCTTTCTACCGTCCCTACGTCATATATGAGACGCCATATGCGAGCCGGCGAGGTGTGCATGACCGCAGTCCCCGTCCCGATCCCGTCCCGCACCCAGTTCGTGCAGGACGCGATCAAGCACCGCATCCTGGCCGGGCAGTTGACGCCTGGTCAGGCGCTGGTCGAGACCGAACTGGCCGAGCAGTTCGGGGTGTCCAAGACCCCCGTGCGCGAGGCCCTCAAGACCCTCGCCGGTACCGGCCTCGTCGTGATGAGCCAGTTCAAGGGCGCCACGGTGCGCGAGGTCGACGCGGCCATGGCGCACGAGGTGCACGACGTGCGGCTGCTCCTCGAACCCGAGGCGGTGCGCCGGGCGGTGCGCGCCGGGGCTGCCCTCGACGCGGCCCTCGCCGCCGCCCGCGAGGCCCTCGCCCGCGCCGACGGGGCCGCCGACGCCGCCGAACGCTCCCTCGCCAACCGGGAGTTCCACCGCTCCCTCTATCTGCCGTGCGGCAACCCGCTGCTCGTCCGGATGCTCGACGAGGTGCGCGACCAGGCCGCCCTGGTCTCCGCCGTCGCCTGGGCCGGTGAGCCCTCCTGGGAGCGGGAGGCCGACGAGCACAGGGAGATCCTGCGGCTGGCCGAGGAGCGGGACGCGGACGGGACCGGGCGGGCGCTGCACGCGCACATCGCGTCCTTCGTACGGCGGGCCTTTCCCGGCCCCGAGGGAGCGGGGGCGCGGGCGTGAGCACGACGGCCTTCGACACTCGCTTCGATGCCCGACGCGCCGCCCTCGCCGACGTCGTGGCCATCCCCGTGACCCCCTTCGCCGCCGACGGAACCATCGACCGGGAGGCCCACGCGGCCCTGCTGCACCGGCTGCTCGACGGCGGCGTCCGCACGCTCACGCCGAACGGGAACACCGGTGAGTTCTATGCGCTGAGCCCCGAAGAGCGTGACGAGAACGTCGAGTTGACGCTTCAACAGGTGAGGGGGCGGGTGCGGGGAAGCACCACCGTCCTCGTCGGCATCGGCCACGACGTGCCCACCGCCGTCGCCGCCGCACGGCACGCCCGCGACGCCGGGGCCGACATGGTGATGGTGCATCAGCCCGTGCACCCGTACGTCTCCCAGGCGGGCTGGGTCGACTACCACCGGGCCGTCGCCGAGGCCGTGCCCGAGCTCGGCGTCGTGCCCTATCTGCGGGACCCGCTGCTGCCCGGGGCGCGCCTCGCCGAGCTCGCCGGCCACTGCCCGAACGTCATCGGCGTGAAGTACGCGGTGCCGGACGCGGCCCGGTTCGCGGGCTTCGCGCGGGACGCGGGCCTGGACCGCTTCGTCTGGGTGGCCGGGCTCGCGGAGTCGTACGCGCCCGCGTACTTCTCGGCCGGGGCCACCGGCTTCACCTCCGGGCTCGTGAACGTCGCACCGCACCTCTCGCTGCGCATGCTCGAAGCGCTGCGGTCCGGCGACCACCCGGCCGCGATGAAGGTCTGGGAGCGGATCCGCCGCTTCGAGGAGCTGCGCGCCGCACACGCCTCCGCCGACAACGTCACCGTCGTCAAGGAGGCCCTCGCCTCCCTCGGCCTGTGCCGCCGCGACGTCCGGCCGCCCGGCAAGGAGCTGCCCGAGGAGCGGCGCGCGGAGGTCGCGGCGATCGCGGCGGAGTGGGCCGCCGGAGGGCGCGCATCCGGAGGCGCCGTATCCGAAGGAGCCGTATCCGGAGGCGACATATGAAGCGCCCTGAGGAGCAGACGAAGCACTCTGAGGCCCACATGAAGCACCCCGAGGCCCGCATGAAACGCCCCGAGGACCTCCGCAGCCACCAGTGGTACGGCAGCGGCCTCTCCTCCGGCCTGCGCTCCTTCAGCCACCGCGCCCGCACCCGCCAGCTCGGCTATCTCCCCGAGGAGCACCTGGGCAAGCCGGTCGTCGCGATCCTCAACACCTGGTCGGACATCAACCCCTGCCATGTGCATCTGCGCGACCGCGCCCAGGCGGTGAAGCGGGGCGTGTGGCAGGCCGGGGGATTCCCCCTCGAATTCCCGGTGGCCACGCTCTCCGAGACCTTCCAGAAGCCGACCCCGATGCTCTACCGCAACCTCCTCGCCATGGAGACCGAGGAGCTGCTCCGCTCCTACCCGGTGGACGGCGCCGTCCTCCTCGGCGGCTGCGACAAGACGACCCCCGCCCTGCTCATGGGCGCCGCGTCGGCCGGCCTGCCCGGCGTCTTCGTGCCCGCCGGACCGATGCTGCCCGGGCACTGGCGGGGCGAGGTCCTCGGCTCCGGCACCGACATGTGGAAGTACTGGGACGACATGCGGGCCGGGCTCATCGGGGACTGTGAACTGGCCGAGCTGGAGGCCGGGTTGGCGCGTTCGCCCGGGCACTGCATGACGATGGGGACCGCCTCCACGCTCACCGCGGCGGCCGAGGCGCTCGGCGTCACGCTGCCCGGCGCCTCCTCGATCCCGGCCGTCGCCTCCGAGCACGAGCGGATGGCCGCCGCGAGCGGCCGCAGGATCGTCGAACTCGTCTGGCAGGACCGCACGTTGGGCGAACTCCTCACCCCGGACGCCTTCGCGGACGCGGTGACGACCGTCCTCGGCCTCGGCGGCTCCACCAACGCCGTCATCCACCTCATCGCGATGGCCGGACGCGCGGGCGTGCGGCTCACCCTCGACGACTTCGACCGCATCGCCCGCACCGTGCCGGTCCTCGCCAATGTGCGCCCCGGCGGCGGCCCGTACCTGATGGAGGACTTCCACTTCGCGGGCGGACTGCCCGGCTTCCTCTCGCGGATCCCGGACCTGCTGCACCTGGACCGCCCCACGGTGGCGCACGACTCGCTCCGCGACCAGCTCGCGGGCGCGGGCGTCCACGACGACGACGTGATCCGCACCCGCGCACGTCCGGTCGCCGCCGAGGGCGGCCTCGCGGTGCTGCGCGGCAACCTCTGTCCGGACGGCGCCGTGATCAAGCACATCAGCGCCGAGCCCCGGCTGCTCCGGCACACCGGCCCCGCCGTCGTCTTCGACGACTACCAGACCCTGCGGCGCACCATCGACGACCCGGACCTCGGCATCACCGCCGACAGCGTGCTCGTGCTCCGCGGCTCCGGCCCCAAGGGCGGCCCCGGCATGCCCGAGTACGGGATGCTGCCGATCCCCGAGCACCTCCTCAAGCAGGGCGTGCGCGACATGGTGCGGATCTCCGACGCCCGCATGAGCGGCACGAGCTACGGGGCCTGCGTGCTCCATATCGCACCGGAGTCCCACGTCGGCGGCCCCCTCGCCCTCGTCCGCACCGGCGACCCGATCACCCTGGACGTCGCGGCGCGCAGCCTCCGGCTCGACGTGCCGGAGGAGGAACTGGCCCGACGCCGTGCCGCGTGGACCCCACCGCCCCAGCGGTACGGGCGCGGCTACGGCGCGCTCTACGAGGAACAGATCACCCAGGCCGACACCGGCTGCGACTTCGCGTTCCTGGCCCGGCCGGGCGAGATACCGGAACCGCACGCGGGCTGAACCCGCGCGGCGGCGGGGCCGCCCTTCCCCTCTCACTCTGCGTACCGCCCCCGCCCCCGTCACCGCCTGCTCCCGGAAAACCGGCTTTGCATGACCATGCGTCTTCATGCATACTCTTCCTATGTCCAAGGTCCTCACCTCCCTCCCGGCCGGCGAGCTCGTCGGCATCGCCTTCTCCGGTGGCCTCGACACCTCTGTCGCGGTCGCGTGGATGCGCGACAAGGGCGCCGTCCCGTGCACCTACACCGCTGACATCGGTCAGTACGACGAGCCCGACATCGCCTCGGTGCCCGGTCGTGCGAAGACCTACGGTGCCGAGATCGCGCGTCTCGTCGACTGCCGCGCGGCGCTCGTCGAAGAGGGCCTGGCCGCGCTGACCTGCGGGGCGTTCCACATCCGCTCCGGTGGTCGCGCCTACTTCAACACCACGCCGCTGGGCCGTGCCGTGACCGGCACGCTCCTGGTGCGCGCGATGCTGGAGGACAACGTCCAGATCTGGGGCGACGGCTCGACGTACAAGGGCAATGACATCGAGCGGTTCTACCGCTACGGCCTGCTCGCCAACCCGAACCTGCGGATCTACAAGCCGTGGCTCGACGCGGGCTTCGTGGCCGAGCTCGGTGGCCGCCAGGAGATGTCGGAGTGGCTCGTCGCCCACGGCCTGCCCTACCGGGACTCCGCCGAGAAGGCGTACTCCACCGACGCCAACATCTGGGGCGCCACCCACGAGGCCAAGACCCTTGAGCACCTCGACGTCTCCCTGGAGATCGTCGAGCCGATCATGGGCGTCAAGTTCTGGGACCCCTCGGTCGAGATCCCGACCGAGGACGTCACCATCGGCTTCGAGCAGGGCCGCCCGGTCACGATCAACGGCAAGGAGTTCGCCTCCGCCGTCGACCTGGTCATGGAGGCCAACGCCATCGGCGGCCGCCACGGCATGGGCATGTCCGACCAGATCGAGAACCGGATCATCGAGGCCAAGAGCCGCGGGATCTACGAGGCCCCCGGCATGGCCCTCCTGCACGCCGCGTACGAGCGCCTCGTCAACGCCATCCACAACGAGGACACCCTCGCCCAGTACCACATCGAGGGCCGGCGCCTCGGCCGGCTGATGTACGAGGGCCGCTGGCTCGACCCGCAGGCCCTGATGATCCGGGAGTCCCTGCAGCGCTGGGTCGGCGCCGCCGTCACCGGCGAGGTCACCCTGCGGCTGCGGCGCGGCGAGGACTACTCGATCCTCGACACCACGGGCCCGGCCTTCAGCTACCACCCGGACAAGCTCTCCATGGAGCGCACCGAGGACTCCGCGTTCGGCCCGGTCGACCGGATCGGCCAGCTCACCATGCGGAACCTCGACATCGCCGACTCCCGCGCCAAGCTGGAGCAGTACGCGGGCCTCGGCCTGCTCGGCGCGGGCGACTCCGCGGTCGGCTCCGCCCAGGCGGCGGCGACCGGCCTCATCGGCCCCATGCCGGAGGGCGGCGCCCAGGCCATCGCCTCGCGCGGCGAGGCGTCCGACGAGGACGTGGCGCTCGACCGTGCCGCGATGGAGTCGGGCACGGACTGACCGGCCCGGGCCCGGTCTCGGGTCCCAGAGGTGAGAAAGGCCGGTTCGGCGCCTGTGGCGTCGAACCGGCCGCGTTAGGCTCCTGCCCGTCTCTCTTCGTAGCGCACATGCGTGCTCCACATGCGTACTGCACGTGCGTACTGCACATGCCCTGTTCGTACGTGACCGGTCACCGGTCACCGGTCGACGTAGCGATCGGTGACGGCATCAGGAGGCGATCTCCCATGAGCACCGCTGCCGGCCCGAAAGTCACCATCGGGCGCCTGTTCCTCACCTTGGCCCTCGTCGTCACCGCAGCCCTCGGGACGGTGACGGCCACCGCCTCGTCGGCCGCCGCCGCGACCTGCCGGACGCTCGGCCACGCGTACAACATCTTCAACGGCGGGGTCTACTTCTCGGGATACGAGGGCGACCAGCGCTTCGGCGTCCAGCGCATCACGATGGCCCGTGGTGCCCGCTATGAACTGGGCGGCAACGGCATCAAGCCGGGGACGAGCATCACCTTCGAAGCGGTCGGCCCGGCCACGTACTTCCAGACCGTCGGCACGGCGGGAAGCAACTGCGTCGTGAACCAACGCCCCTTCTTCCAGGGCGGGTTGCCCGGCGAATACCGGCTGTTCGCCACGTACCAGGTGCCCGGCCGCACCATCAACGACGACCCGGTCGTGGACGTGACGGTCACCTGAGGGAGCAACACAGCCCCCTGTTAGGGTGCGCCGATGTCTGCGATCAAGAAGTTCCAAGTCACCTTCGCCTGTGCGGAACCCGAGCGTCTCGCGCGCTTCTGGTGCGAGGTGCTGGGGTACGTCGTGGAGCCGCCGCCCGGGCAGGGGGATTCCTGGTCCGCCTGCAGTGATCCCTCAGGTGTGGGCCCGCGCCTGTACTTCCAGCGCGTTCCCGAGGGGAAGGCGGTCAAGAACCGGGTGCATCTCGATGTGCGGGTCGGCACCGGACTCAGGGGGCCGGAGCGCCTCGCCGCGCTCGAGGCCGAGTGCGCACGGCTGGTCCCGCTCGGCGCGGTCCATGTGCGCACGCTGTATGACGGCGACGACGCGTGCATCTCGATGCTGGACATCGAGGGCAACGAGTTCTGCATCGACTGAGAGTATCGACCGAGAGGTGGGACGGCTCTCAGCGCTGGATCTCGGCCCGCATCCGCTCCTTCTTCGTGGCGATGTCCCAATAGGTGGCGGTGCCGCGTGCGTTGCTGAAGTCGCCCGTGCCACCGGTGATGGCCATGTCGAGCGGGGCTGTTGACCCGCTCGTCCAGAGCGACTGCATCGTCAGGGAGCCACGGTCGAGTTCGATCGTGATCAGACACTGCGTCGTGCGCTTCTCACCCTCGATGCGCACGACCTGACATGTCCCGCCCCCCACTCCGGCCCTGCGCCCGTCCTCGTGGAGCGCGAGGCCGGAGTAGACGTCCATGTCGCCCAGGCTCGGCCCCGCCGGGCCGAGGTCGGTGGCCGTGTACTGGTCGTTGTGAATCTTGAGTTCGAGGACTTCGACGTTGCCTCTGTCGCCGCTGCTCGGGGTGTCCGGGCTGTCGGCGTCCGCGCTGCCCACGGCGCAGACCCCGACCAGAGCGGTGACCAGAGACAGGGCAGAGAGCTTCCTGAGCGTGACCATGGTGCTTCCTCCTGGCGGCAGTTGTCCTTGAGGACACTGCGACGCTATGGCTCGCCAACTCATAGCGTCCAAGACCAATAGCGCTATGGCCTCATGATGGAGGAGGCATGACAGCGGTGCGGGCCGCCTGTTCGTTCCGGCGGCCCGCACCAGTGGAGCCGTGTCAGCAGGGCTTCACGTAGAAGGTCCTGCCGGGGTACTTGACCTTGCCCTTGACCGGGCCACTGCTGGAGGCGGGCTTGCTCTTCTGGATCGTGCGCTTGTCCACGTCCTTGAACTTCGCGACGGTGCCGTGGGTCTGGTTGTTGATGTAGGACGTCGGCATCCACTTCTTCCACGGGCCGTGGTTGACGCAGGAGTACTTCGGGGACGCCCAGGAGTACTTCTTGTGACCGTTCACCACCTTGTAGCCGTGTACGCAGATCGCCCCTGAGGGACAGCGGTAGGCGGCCGCCGACGAGGACTCGGCCGACGCCGAGGTCGACGCCGAGCTCTGCGCCTGGGCCGACACCGTGGTGGCGCCGCCCACGGCCAGGACCGCGGCGCCGGCCACGGCCACTCCCGCGATGCGGTGCTTGATTCCGGCGTTCCGGATGCTTGCGATGTTCATGTGTCCCCCGCGCTCTTGTCTCTGGGCTGATGCGTCGGCGGCCTCGTTCCCGCCGTGCACACGCCACTCTGCCCGGCGTGCGTTGCTGCGGGCGACGCTCTTCGGGCGTACCCGAAACAGCGAGCTCAGGGGAACGCCTACCCCAAGACGTGAGCCCGGCGGATCATGCCCCGGTACGACGTCGAGGACGAGGTCGTACGACCGTGAAGTGCCGCCGTACGACCACGGTCTCCATCTTGATCGGTTCCCTTCCCGGCGCTCAACTCGGCTGCCTAGGTTCGGCGTCACACCCACCACAGGGGCGAGTTCGGCCCCTTCCGTGACAGTGACTCGGAGGCAGCAACAATGAAGCAGCGCACCGCACTTACCGCCTCACTCGCCCTGGCCGTGAGCGCCACCCTGGCGGTCGGCGCCCTCGCCCCGACGGCGGCGCAGGCCGCCCCGGAGGAGAGAGGGCACAAGGCGACCGAGGCGGCTCTGCGCGCCCTCGTCGAGAAGGGCAACTTGCCCGGCGTCGCCGCCAAGGTCCGTGACGGAAAAGGGACTTGGTACGGGGCCGCCGGATACGCGGACACCGCCACGGGGCGCAAGCGGTCGGGCGACGACCACTTCCGTGGAGCCAGCGTGACCAAGACCTTCATCGCCACCGTCCTGCTCCAGCTGGAGGCGGAAGGGCGGCTGAGCCTCGACGACACCGTCGAGCGGTGGCTGCCCGGACTCATCCACGGCAATGGGTACGACGGTGACGCGATCACCCTGCGGCAGCTCCTCAACCACACCAGCGGACTGGCCAATTACACCGACGACGCCGACTTCATACGCGACGCCGCGGGCCCCGGCTTCGAGCAGCACCGCTACGACACGCACACCCCCGAAGAGCTCGTGGCGATCGCCCTGAAGCACCCGCCGCACCCCGACCCGCAGAAGAACCCCGTGTACTCGAACACGGCCTACGTGATCGCCGGAATGGTCATCGAGAAGGTCACCGGCCGCGATTACGCCAAGGAGGTCACCCGGCGCCTCATCAACCCGCTGAAGCTGCGCGAGACGTCCTTCCCCGGTACGGTGCCCCAGATGCCGGCCCCGCACCCCGTCGCGTACTCCCGTCTCCACGAGGACGCCCCCGACGCCTCCGTCGTCGACGCGACCGAGCAGAACATGACCTGGCTCGGCGCCGCGGGCGACATCATCTCCACCAGCGGAGACCTGAACCGCTTCCAACGCGCCCTGATGCGGGGCGAGTTGCTGCCCCGCGCCCAGATGAAGGAGATGCTCCAGGAAGTGCCGTTCGGGGAAGGCGTCGGCTACGGGCTCGGGGTCGAGTTCGCGGAACTGACCTGCGGGGTGCGGGTCGTGGGCAAGACCGGCCGCGCCAACGGCTCGCTCTCCGCCATGGTCGGCACGCCCGACGGCAAGCACCAGCTGACGTTCAACATCAACGGCGACTGGCTGCCGAAGAGCTCGCTCTACACGGATGTGATCGAGGCGGAGTTCTGCGGCGGCTAGCGCGAGGCCAGGAAGGCGCGCCAGGCGTCGGGGGTGACGGTGAAGTGGGGGAGGGAGGTGTCCTTCGAGTCGCGGACGTGGATGAGGGTGGGGCAGGTGGCTGTCTCTACGCAGTCGTCGCCTTGTGCGGTGCTGTACGACGACTTGTGCCAGTCGAGGGCGACTTCTATGCAGGAGTCGCCTTGGTCGCTGCTGTAGCTTGACTTGAACCAGGCGAGTTCGGCGGTGCTCATAGTTCTCCTCGCAGTCGCTCCAGCAGGCCCAAGGAGTCTGCGGGAGTGAGGGCCTGCGAGCGCAGTGTTGCATACCGCTGATGGAGTTCAGCAGCTTCGTTCGGGTCGTAGATCAGGCGGCCGTTCTTCTGCCCCTCCGAGTAGGCGAACCGTTGTCGATCCGGGGTCTCCAGCAGCTGCATGGGCCCCGCCAGGCTGGCGTGCCGACCGGACTTCAACGGCATCACTTGGAGTACGACGTTCCGTGCCTGTGCGCACCTGATCATGTGATCGAGGAGGTCGCGAGTGACCCCCGGCCCGCCCAACTGCCTTCTCAGTACGGCCTCTTCGATGATGAAGCTGAACGCCGTGTTGGGCCGCTCCTGCAGGATCCGCTGACGCTCCAGCCGCATGAGTACCTGGGATTCCAGGTACTCATCGGTGACTGGCGGGATCGAGTTGTCGTACACGGCGCGGATGTACCCCTCCGACTGGAGCAGCCCAGGCACGAGCCTGCACTCGTACGTATCGAGGCTGATCGCCAGGGCGGCGGCCCGTACTCCGCGACAGAGTACGGGCGTGCGAGTGATCAACAGGCGCACTGGAAGGCCGACTTCGGGTGAGGCATGCTGGCCGCGGCGCCCGGGGCGGGGCGTGCGGTGAAGTCGTCGAAGGGACTCACGTGGTCGAGCGTCGGATACCCCGGCCCAAGGAGCTGGCCGAGATCCTGCGGCCCAGGAAGCCGATCCTGGATCCGGTCGAGCGGCGTCTCGCGCAGGCGCACACCATCGCGGATCTGCGGCGCCTCGCCGTCCGCCGGTGCCCGCGCGCGGTCTTCGACTACGTCGACGGGGCCGCCGAGGGCGAGATCAGCCTGCGGCGGGCCCGACGGGCCTTCGCGCGGGCCGAGTTCCACCCCCACGTGCTGCGCGGGGTCGCCGACGTCGACCTCGGAGTGGACGTCCTGGGCAAGCGGTCGGAGCTGCCCTTCGCCCTCGCCCCCACCGGGTTCACGCGGATGATGCACCACGAGGGCGAGCGCGCCGTCGTCGCGGCGGCCCGCCCGGCCGGGATCCCGTACGCCCTGTCGACCATGGGCACGACGTCCATCGAGGACGTCGCCGCGGCCGAGCCCGATGCCCGCCGCTGGTTCCAGCTGTACGTGTGGAAGGACCGGGCCGCCTGCCGCGAGCTCATCGAGCGGGCCCGCGCCGCCGGGTACGACACGCTGATCCTGACCGTGGACACTCCGGTCTCCGGGGCCCGGCTGCGGGACGTGCGCAACGGACTGACCCTGCCCCCGAGCCTGGGCCTGCGGACTTTTGTCGACGGCGCCCTGCATCCCTCGTGGTGGGCGAACCTCCTCACCACCGAGCCGCTCACCTTCGCCTCCCTCACCTCCTGGGACGGCACGGTGGCCGAGCTGGTGAACGCGATGTTCGACCCGTCGCTCGACTTCGACGACCTCGACTGGGTGCGCGCGGCCTGGCCCGGCAAGCTCGTCGTCAAGGGCATCCAGAACAGCGACGACGCGCGCGACGTGGTCAAGCACGGCGCCGACGCGGTCGTCGTCTCCAATCACGGGGGACGCCAACTCGACCGCGCGCCCACGCCGTTGGAGCTGCTGCCGAAGACTGTGGACGCCGTCCAGGGCGAGGCCGAGGTCTGGCTGGACACCGGCATCATGTCCGGCGCCGACATCGTGGCGGGCCTCGCGCGCGGCGCCGACCTGTGCCTGGTCGGCCGCGCCTACCTGTACGGGCTCATGGCGGGCGGCCGACGTGGCGTCGAGCGGACCGTCGACATTCTGCGCACGGAGATCCTGCGGACGATGCAGCTGCTCGGCGTCGAGCGGGTCGCGGACCTGCGGCCCGAGCACGTCACGCTGACGTAGTGCCCGCTCGGGCTCAGTGCGGTCCGGCCATCAGCGCAAGCGCTCGTACCAGTGGAAGGACACCGTCGGACCGGTGACCAGCGAGTGGGGCGGCAGGCGGGCACGCCGGACTTCGGCGTGCCGCTCGCCGACGGGCGCAGGGCGTGACCGGCCCCCGTCCGGTACGGGCCCTATGCGCGCGCAGTGAAACGGTGCACCGTGCTCGACCGGTACGTCCGGCCGGGCCGCAGCACCGTCGACGGGAACGACGGGTGGTTCGGTGAGTCCGGGAAGTGCTGGGTCTCCAGGCACAGCCCGTCGCTCTGCCGGTAGATCCGCCCGCCGGTCCCGGTGAGCGTGCCGTCGAGGAAGTTCCCCGAGTAGAACTGCACGCCCGGCTCGGTGGTGGCGATCGTCATGGTCCGCCCCGAGTCCGGGTCGCGCAGCGTGGCGAAGGGCTCGGGGGAGCGGGTCAGGCCCTTGTCGAGGACCCAGTTGTGGTCGTAGCCCTGGGCCGTCACCAGCTGCGGGTGCGCGGCCCTGATGTCGTCCCCGATGCACTTGCCGCGCCGGAAGTCGAAGGGCGTGCCGGCGACCCCGGCCAGCTCGCCGGTCGGGATGAGCCCCTTGTCGGTGGGAGTGAACCGGCCGGCGGCGAGCCGCAGTTCATGGCCGAGGACGTCGCCGCTGCCCTCGCCCGCGAGGTTGTAGTACGTGTGGTTGGTGAGGTTGACGACGGTGGCCTTGTCGGTGGTCGCCGCGTAGTCGATGTGCCAGTCTCCGCGCACGGTCAGCGTGTACGTGACCTGGACGCGCAGGGTCCCGGGGTAGCCCATCTCGCCGTCCCCGCTGACGCGGCTGAGGACGAGCCCGACGCCACGGCGGCCGTCCGCGAAGGGCTCGACGTCCCACACGCGCTTGTCGAACCCCTTGGCCCCGCCGTGCAGGCTGTTCTCGCCGTCGTTGACGGAGAGCTGGTGCGTGGTGCCGTCGAGGGTGAAGCGGCCCTTGGCGATGCGGTTGCCGTAGCGGCCGATGAGGGCGCCGAAGAAGGTGGTGGCGTCGAGATAGTCGTCGAGGTTGTCGAAGCCCAGCGAGACGTTCGCGTACCGGCCGTGACGGTCCGGCAGTTCGAGGGACTGCACGATGCCGCCGTAGGAGAGGACCTTGAGGCGGGTGCCGCCGTTCTCCAGGGTCCAGCGGTGGACCCTGGTGCCGTCGGGGGTGCGGCCGAAGGGTTCCTTGGTGGGGGGCTTTCCGCCTGTGGTGGCCCGTGCGGTGCCTGCGGTGGCCGCCGTGAGGCCCACGGCGGTGGCCGCGGCGAGGACGGTGCGTCTGTTCGTTTCCATCTGTGGCTCCTGGGTCGGGAGTTGATTTCCCTTCCCCGATCCCGTCCCTTCCCGAAACCCGGCTCCGCCGGGGCCTGGGGCGCCCCGATCGCGGCCTGCGGCCGGCCCGTCCGGCGTTTGAGGACGAGGCGCGGAGCGCCGATCGGGGGCAAGGGGCGCAGCCCCATGAGCGGTGCCCCAGGGGCGACGGAGTCGCCGGATCGGGAAGGGGCGGGGTTGGGGAAGGAGAAGCGGGCGGGGCCTAGCGGCCCACCTTGCGTTTGTTCCACACGTCGAAGCCGACCGCGGCCAGCAGCACAAGCCCCTTGATGACCTGCTGATAGTCCGTGCCGATCCCGACGAGCGACATGCCGTTGTTCAGCACACCCAGCACAAGGCCGCCGATGACCGCCCCCATCACCGTGCCGACCCCACCACTCATCGACGCGCCGCCGATGAACGACGCGGCGATGGCCTCGAGTTCGAAGTTGAGGCCCGCCTGCGGGGTGCCCGCGTTGAGGCGGGCCGCGTAGACACAGCCCGCGAGCGCCGCGAGGACGCCCATGTTGACGAAGACCAGGAAGGTGACGCGCTGGTCCCGCACGCCGGACAGCTTCGCGGCGGCCTTGTTGCCGCCGAGCGCGTACACGTGCCGTCCCACGACCGCGTTGCGCATCACATAGCCGAGCCCGATCAGCAGGCCGCACATGATGAGCATGACCACGGGGACGCCGTGGAAGCTGGCGAGGGTGAGGGTGAAGGCCACGACCGCCGCCGTCATCGCCACGCACTTCGCCGCCCACAGACCGGCGGGGAGCACGTCGAGTTCGTACGCCGACTGCCGCTTGCGGTCCCGCCATTCGCGCAGCAGCAGGAAGGCGACCGTCGCCAGGCCGAGGACGAGCGTCGGGTTGTGGTACTGCGTGTACGGGCCCATCTCGGGGATGAAGCCCTTGGCGATGTTCTGGAAGCCGTCAGGGAAGGGGGCCAGGGACTGGCCCTCCAGGACGATCTGCGTCAGGCCGCGGAACAGCAGCATCCCGGCGAGCGTCACGATGAACGACGGGATGCCGAGATACGCGATGAAGAAGCCCTGCCAGGCCCCGGCCACCGCGCCGATCAGCAAGGAGAGGACGAGGGCCAGCACCCAGGGCAGGTCGTGCTTCACCATCATCACCGCCGCCATGGCGCCCACGAACGCCACCAGCGAGCCCACCGACAGGTCGATGTGGCCCGCGATGATGACGATCATCATGCCGATGGCCAGGATGAGGATGTAGCCGTTCTGCTGGATCAGGTTCGAGACGTTGCCCGGCAGCAGCAGCGTGCCGTCGGTCCAGATCTGGAACAGGACGACGATGAAGGCGAGCGCGATCAGCATCCCGTACTGGCGCATGTTGGCGCGCACGCTGTCGAGGAGGACCGCTCCCGCCGAGTGAACGGCGTTACCGGCAGCGGTCGTTGGCGGGGTGTCCTTGGAGGGAGTGGTCGTCGTGGTCATGGCGGGGCCTCAGCTTCTGGTCCGGGTCATCTGGCGCATCAGGACTTCCTGGGTGGCGTCGGCCCGCTCCACCTCGCCGGTGAACCGCCCCTCGGCCATCGTGTAGATCCGGTCGCACATCCCGAGCAGCTCGGGCAGTTCGGAGGAGATGAACACCACCGCCTTGCCCTGCGCCGCGAGCCGGTCGATGACCGTGTAGATCTCGTACTTGGCGCCGACGTCGATGCCGCGCGTCGGCTCGTCGAGGATCAGCACCTGAGGGTCGGCGTGGATCCACTTGCTCAGCACGACCTTCTGCTGGTTCCCGCCGGAGAGTCGGCCCACCTGCTCGAAGACCGTGGGCGCCTTGATGTTCATGGAGGTGCGGTACCGCTCGGCGACCGAGCGCTCGTGGTGCTCGTCGACGACGCCGCGCCGGGTCATCCCGGACAGGGACGCCAGGGAGACATTGCGGTTGATGGTGTCGATGAGGTTGAGGCCGTAGCGCTTGCGGTCCTCCGTGACGTACGCGATCCCGGCCGCCACGGCCGCCGGCACCGTCTTCGTCTGCACGCCCCGGCCGTTCACGGCGACGGTTCCGGCCTCATAGATCCCGTAGGACCGCCCGAACACCGACATGGCGAGTTCCGTGCGGCCCGCGCCCATCAGGCCCGCGATGCCGACGATCTCCCCGCGCCGCACGGTCAGCGACACGTCGTCGACGACGGTGCGCTGGTGGTCGACGGGGTGCCGCACCGTCCAGCCGGAGACCTCCAGGGCCGTCGCCGGCTCGCCCTCGTACGCCGTCCGCTCCGGGAAGCGGTGGTCGAGGTCCCGCCCGACCATGCCCCGGATGATCCGGTCCTCGCTCAACTCCGGTTCGGCGCCCTGCCGTTCGCGCACCGTCAGTGTTTCGATGGACCGGCCGTCGCGCAGGATCGTCACCGCGTCCGCGATCTGCCGGATCTCGCCCAGCTTGTGGGAGATGACGATCGAGGCGATGCCCTGCTCCCGCAGCTCCACGATCAGATCGAGGAGCGTGGCGCTGTCCTCGTCGTTGAGGGCGGCCGTCGGCTCGTCGAGGATCAGCAGCCGCACCTCCTTGGACAGCGCCTTCGCGATCTCCACGAGCTGCTGTTTGCCGACGCCGATGTCCGCGACCGGCGTCTGCGGGTTCTCGCGCAGCCCCACCCGCTTGAGCAGCCGGGAGGCCCGCCGCAGCGTGCCGTTCCAGTCGACGAAGCCGCCGAGGCCGCGCGGTGACGTCTGCTCGTTGCCGAGGAAGATGTTCTCCGCGATCGACAAGTACGGGACGAGAGCCAGCTCCTGATGGATGATCACGATGCCGCGCTTCTCGCTGGCCCGGATGTCCTTGAAGGCGACGGGCTCCCCGTCGAAGAGGATCTCCCCCTCGTACGAGCCGTGCGCGTGCACTCCGCTCAGGACCTTCATCAGGGTCGACTTCCCGGCCCCGTTCTCGCCGCAGATCGCGTGGATCTCCCCGGGCCGGACCGCCAGGTTCACCTCGGAGAGCGCCTTGACGCCGGGGAACGTCTTGGTGATCTGGCGCATCTCCAGTACGGGCTTCCCCGTCACCGCCGCCGTCACTTGAGCTGCCCGGCCTTGAAGTACCCCTCATCGACGAGGAGTTGCGTATTGGACCTGTCGATGCTGACCGGGTCGAGCAGATACGCGGGCACGGTCTTCTTGCCGTTGTTGTAGTCGGTGGTGTTGTTGACCTTCACCTTCTTCTTGTTGAGGAGCGCGTCGCCCATCTGCACTGCCTGCTCGGCGAGCTTGCGGGTGTCCTTGAAGACGGTCTGCGTCTGCTCGCCCCGGTTGATCGACTTGATCGAGGCCAGCTCCGCGTCCTGCCCGGTGATGACCGGCAGCGGCTCGCTCTTCGAGCCGTACCCCGCGCTCTTGAGCGCCGAGATGATGCCGATGGAGATCCCGTCGTACGGGGAGAGGACCGCGTCGACGCGCCGCTCCCCGTAACTCTTGCTGATCAGGTCGTCCATGCGCTTCTGCGCGGTGCCGCCGTCCCACTTCAGCGTGGTGGCCTGGTTCATCCGCGTCTGCTTGCTGCGCACGACGAGCTGGCCGCTGTCAAAGTACGGCTTCAGCACCTTCATGGCGCCGTTCCAGAAGTACCGGGTGTTGTTGTCGTCGGGGTCGCCCGCGAACAGCTCGATGGACTTCGCCTCGCCCGCGTCCTTGTCGGGCTTGCCGAGCTTCAACTTGTCGACGAGGTACTGGGCCTGCAGGCGGCCGACGCGCTCGTTGTCGAACGACGCGTAGTAGTCGACGTTCTTGGTGCCGAGAATGAGGCGGTCGTACGAGATCACGGGGATGCCCGCGTCGTGCGCCTGCTTCAGCACGTCGGTGAGCGCGGAGCCGTTGACCGCGGCGATCACGAGAAGCCGGTGCCCCTTGGTGATCATGTTCTCGATCTGGGCGACCTGGTTCTCGACCTTGTCGTCGGCGTACTGCAGGTCGGTGTCGTACCCGGCCTTCTTGAACTGCGACGCCATGTTCTTGCCGTCGGCTATCCACCGCTCGGAGGACTTCACGGGCATCGCGAGGCCAATGGTGCCGCCCTTGCCGGCCGGTGGCTTGTAGCGGCTGCCGCCCTTGGCCTCCTGGCCGCAGGCGGTGAGGGCGAGGGAGAGGGGGAGCGCGAGGGCGAGGAGCGTGGCGCTCGCCCTCGTACGGATTCTGCGGGTGCGCATGGGATCAGTCCCCTTCCGGGACGGGGAAACGGCTCAGTTCGCCCGGCAGGCGCGCGCCGAGCGGCGACATCCCGCCGTCGGCGCCGTGCCGGGCGAGGAGGTCGAGGACGAGGCGGCCGCGCCGCACCCGCTCGCGCGCGGTGGCGAGGGTGTGCTCGCGCAGATGGGCGCCGTAGGGGTAGATGCCGGGCGACTTGCTCAGGCCGAACTTCAGATACAGGGGCGCGCCGCGCCGGATCAGCTCGGCCGCCTCGTACATCCGGACATAGCCGCCGAGGTCGTCGGGCGCCTCCACGTACATGTCCATGGGGGCGCGGCTGACCCGGCGGATCTCCGTGAGGTGGTCCAGGGTCAGGTCGGACGGCACGTTGAGGGAGTCGGCGCCGAGCCGCTCGTAGACGGCGTACGAGGCGGGGTTCACCGGGCCGGTCAGCGCGGACAGCTTGAGGGTCGTGTCGGCGGGCAGCAGCCCGGCGGCGCGCAGCCGGTGCAGCGTCCACAGCACGCCCTCGTCCGCCACGAGCAGGCAGCGCACCCCCGACTCGGCGGCGCGCAGGGCGTCTTCGACGCAGCCGGCGAGCGCGTCGTGGCCCCGGGCGCGGAGCCCGGCGCCGCCGGAGTCGCTGCGTGTGGAGCCGCCGATGTCCCAGGTGCCGCGCGGGCCGGTGAACAGGCACAGCTCGATGTCGCGCTCGGCGCACGCCTCGGCCATCTCGGTGATCTCGACGTCGGTGAGCATCCACACACCGCTGCCCTGGCTGATCCGGTGCACGGGCAGATCCAGGCGCGCGCTCTCCTTGAGCACGACGGACAGCGCCTCCGGGCCCTCCACGGAGGGGATCTCGGTGCGCCAGGTGCCGCCGTCGGGGAACGTGTGCGGGGAGGCGTCGGCCGGGTCGACGCGGGGGACGGCGTGGCCGACGCGGGCGAGGGCGGCGGCGCCGGGGCGGCGGGGCGGTGAGGGGGTGGTCACGGGACTCCCAGGGTGGTCCGGTCAGGGGTGTTCGGTATCTCGAACGACGTTCGGAAAGGTGGGCAAAGAGAGGGTGGGCAGAGAGGAAGAGAGAGGGTGGGCAGGCAGAGCCCGTCCGGAGGTTGAGGACGAGCCCGAAGGGCGTGGGCGGTACGGAGGTGAGAGGGTGCCCGTCGCGGCACGGTCAGGGACGCAGCAGGACCTTCCCGGTCTTCGGGTCACCCCCGCCCACCAGGTCGACCGCCTCCGCGAACCGCTCCAGCGGAAACTCGTGCGTGATCAGCGGCGCCGGGTCGAGCAGCCCCAGGCCGAAGGCCCGTACCGCCGCGGTCCAGGCCGACGACGGGGCCCCGAAGACGCTGCGGATCTCCAGCTGGCTCAGCGACAGATGCACCGGGTCGATCCCGGCCGCGCCCGGCGTGAACATCCCGGTGAGCACGACGCGGCCGCCCCTGCGGGCGAGCAGGCACGAGTCGGCGGCCGTGGACGGGCCGCCCGCGGTCTCCACCACGAGGTCGAAGTGGCTGGTCAGGGACGGGAGTTCGACGGGAGAGTGCGCGGCGCTCGCACCGAACCTCAGGGACTGTTCGCCGCGGGCCGCGCGCGGGTCCAGGACCACCAGCTCGGCGGGCGAGACCGCGGCGAGCAGCTGCACGGCGAGCAGCCCGAGCGTCCCGGCCCCCACGACCGCGACGCGCTCGCCCGGAGCCGGACGCCCGGCCCGTACCGCCGCCGCGACGACGGCGGCGGGCTCCAGCAGGGACGCGGCCCGCAGGTCGGCGTCGTCGGGCAGCGGGTGCAACAGGCGTGCGGGGACGGTGAGATGGTCCGCGAAGGCGCCCGGCTCGGTGAACCCGGTCTCCGCGTACCCGCCGGTGCACAGGCTCGTCTCGCCGCACCGGCAGCGCTCGCACACCCCGCACGCCCGGAACCCCTCGGCGACCGTCCTGCGGCCCACGAGCCCGGGGTCCACGCCGTCGCCGGCCGCCGTCACCGTGCCGGACCACTCGTGGCCGGGCACGACGGGGTAGCGGACGTAGGCGGCGTCCCGGTGGCCGTCGTACACCTCCCGGTCGCTCATGCAGATCCCGGCGGCGGCGACCCGCACCAGGACCTCGCCGGGGCCCGGCTCCGGCACCTCGCCGACGGCCAGGCGGTGCACGCCGGGCCGGTCGACGACCAGGGCCCGGCTCACTTCGGGGACCTCTGCTCCCAGCCCTCGGCCCACAGGTCGAACCGGGCCTTCTGCTGCGGGAACTCGGCGGCCGCGTCCACGTCGAACTCGACGCCGAGCCCGGGCGCGTGCGAGATCTCGAAGCAGCCGGTCTCCGGGTCCACCTGCGGGGCGCCCCGCACGACCTTCTTGATCTCCGCGTCCGCGAAGTCGTTGAAGTGCTCCAGGATCTTGAAGTTCGGGGTGCAGGCGGCGAGTTGGAGCGAGGCGGCCGTGAGTACCGAGCCGCCCACGTTGTGCGGGGCCACCAGCACATAGTGGGTCTCGGCGGTCGCGGCGAGCTTGCGGGTCTCCAGGATGCCGCCCATGTGGCCGAGGTCGGGCTGGACGATGTCGGCGGCCTGCGACTCGAAGAGCTCGCGGAAGTCGATCCGGTCGTGGATGCGTTCACCGGTCGCCACCGGCAGGTCCACCTTGTCCGCGACCTTCTTCAGCGTCTTCAGGTTCTCCGGCGGCACCGGCTCCTCCAGCCACGCGGGCCGGAAGGGGGCGAGGTCGTGGGCGAGCCGCACCGCCGTCGAGGGGCTGAACCGGCCGTGCATCTCCAGCATCAGCTCGGCCTCGGGCCCGATCGCGTCCCGCACCGCCTCGATCAAGTCCACGGCGTCACGGGTCTGTTGGTGGTCGAGCTCGTAGTGCCCGGTCCCGAACGGGTCGATCTTCAGCGCGCGGTAGCCGCGCGCCGTCACCTCCTGGGCCGCCTTGTGGTACGCCTCCGGAGTGCGCTCGGTGGTGTACCAGCCGTTCGCGTACGCCTTGACCCGGTCCGTGACCTTGCCGCCGAGCAGCTGCCACACCGGCACCCCGAGGGCCTTGCCCTTGATGTCCCAGCAGGCCGTCTCCACGACCGCTATGCCGGACATGACGATCTCGCCGGCCCGCCCGTAGTCGCCGTACTTCATGCGCCGCACCAGGTCCTCGACCGCGAACGGGTCGGACCCGGCGATGTGGTTGGCCTCGGCTTCGCGGAGGTATCCGATGAGCGCGTCGGTGTGCCCGAGCATCCGGGTCTCGCCGACGCCCGTGAGGCCCTCGTCGGTGTGGACGAGAACATAGGTGAGGTTGCGCCAGGGGGTCCCGACGACATGAGTGCTGATTCCCGTGATGCGCACGGCAGTTGCCCCTGAGGTTCGTAGGGTTCGTGGGGTTCGTGAGCTGCGTTCGAGATTTCGTCACACGTTCGAAATGGTGGCGTGACCGTAATCAGCCGTCGCTGGGGGTGTCAATGGGTCGTGCGGCGGCTACTTTCGCAGGGTCCGCGGTCGCCTTCGCGGGACCATTGCCGGGCGAACGAGGCTGTGGCTAGCCTGTGTTCGCTATACCGGCCATTGGTCGGAGTTTCGAACAATCAGGGTGGGTGAGGACCATGGGACGTCTCGTCCCCGCGGTGACCAGGGCGCTGGACATACTCGAACTGTTCCTGGAGAGCGACGGCACGCTCTCGGCCCCCGACATCACCCGCAGGCTCCAGCTGCCGCGCACCACCGTGCACGAGCTGGTCACCACCCTCGCGGCGCGCAACTACCTGGCGCAGCTGCCCGATCAGCCCGGCCGCTACCGCCTCGGCGTCCGCGCCTACCAGCTCGGCAGCCGGTACGGGGAGCAGCTGGACCTCGCCGCCGAGGGCCGGGAGGTGGCCCGCGAGGTCGCCGAGACCTGCGACGAGACCGTGCACGTCGCGATCCTCGAGGGCCTGGACGTCATCTACATCGCCAAGGTCGACTCCACGCACGCGGTCCGCATGGTCTCGGCCGCGGGCCGCCGCCTCCCCGCGCACTGCACCTCGGTCGGCAAGATGCTGCTCGCCGCGCTGCCCCCGGACGAGCTGGACCTGCGCATCGAGGAGGAGGGCGGCGAGCTCGTCGGCATGACCCACAACAGCATCACCGACCCCGACGCCCTGCGCACCGCCCTCGCCGGGATCCGCGAGCGCGGCATCGCCACCGAACACCGCGAGTCGAACCCGGACGTGAGCTGTGTCGCCGCCCCCGTCCGCGACGCCTCGGGCCGCGTCGTCGCCGCGCTCTCCGTCTCGGTGCCGATGATCCGCTGGACCGAGGAGCGCGAGGCGGAGCTCGCCGACCTGGCCGCGAAGGGCGCCGCGGACCTCTCCGCACGCCTGGGGCACCGGGGCGGCCACCGATGAGGCGTCACGTGGACGTGGCGGTACGGGAGTTCGCGTCCCTGGGCGAGGGCCCCACCTGGGACCCGGCGACGGACCGGCTGATCTGGGTGGACATCCTGGGCTCCCGCGTCCACACGTACCACCCGGCGAGCGGCGCCCGCACGGTCATGGCGACGGAGCAGCACGTCGGCGCGGCGAAGCCCCGCGCGGGCGGCGGCCTCGTGGTCAACCTCCGCGACGGCGTCGCCCGCTACGACGCGGACGGCGCCTTCTCCTGGCTGCTGCGCGACCCGGTCCCCGGCCGCCGCGGCAACGACGCGGCCGTGGCCCCCGACGGCGCGCTCTGGGCGGGCACCATGCGCTACGACGAGGAGCCCGGCGGCGGCACCCTCACCCGCCTCGCCCCGGACGGCACGCACACGGAGGTCTCCGACGCGGTGGCCGTCAGCAACGGCACCGGCTGGAGCCCCGACGGCACCCGGATGTACTACGTGGACAGCCCCACGCGCCGCGTCGACGTCTGCCGCATGGACGGCCGACTCCCCGTCGACCGAAGCCCGTTGGCGGTGATCGAGGAGGGCGCAGGCTACCCGGACGGCCTCACCGTCGACGCCGACGGCTGCGTCTGGGTGGCGCTGTGGGACGGCGCCCAGGTCCGCCGCTACACCCCGGACGGGACCCTGGACCGCGTGGTCGAGCTCCCGGTGCGCCGCCCCACGGCCTGCGCGTTCGGCGGCCCCGGGCTGCGCGACCTCTACATCACGACGGCCCGTACGGGTCTCCGGCAACCCCACCCGCTGGCGGGCTCCGTCCTCGTACTGCCGGACGCGGGCCAGGGGCTGCCGGGGACTCCGTTCGCGGGCTGACTGACGTCCGCGGGCTGAATCAGGAGGTCTGGGCCTTGTCGTACGCGGCCTTCGCCTCATTGCCGAAGTACGGGCCGAACATGGTGTTGGGCAGGAACGTGTAGCCGAAGCTGTTCACCGAGGACTGGAGCCCGGTCCCGGTCGACTCGTTGAACGACCGGAACCACGGGCCGCCGCTGGAGCCGCCCGTCATGTTGCAGCCGAGGCTGTGGTCCTTGGTGAGCAGGAAGTCCTTGCCCGACGTGCCGCTGCAGTAGATCAGCTTGCTGCCGTCGTACGGGGACGCGGCGGGGTAGCCGAACGCGTACATCGGCTTGTTGTACGCGCCGTTGAACTCCAGACCCTGCGCGCCCACCGTGTCCGCCAGCTTCTTGCCGTTCAGCGGCGCGACGACGGCGAGACCCACGTCGTAGTTCATCTCCTCGCTCGCCGCCCACTGGTCGGTGGCGAGCGTCTTGGTCGCGGACCAGGTGCCGTACGGCGCCTGGCCGTCGTGGTAGCCGGGCACGAAGGTCCAGTTGGTGTGCCAGGAGCCCTGGTACTTCACGCAGTGCCCGGCGGTGATCACGGTCGAGCCGTTCTGGCTGGTGACCGAGGAACCGGAGCAGGAGGCGTTCTTGCCCTGGAAGGTGAAGAAGACGCGGCCCGTGGTCTTCACCACCGCGCCGTTGCCCGTCCAGGGCCCGCCCGGCTGCGGAATGGCGGTCGGCGCGACGACGCTGCGCTTCCCGCCGGGGCGGGGTGCGCTCCGGGCCGTGGGGCTCTTCAGGTCGAGCATGTCGAGCGGCTTCGCGGAGCGCATCCGCTCGGCGGTCCAGTAGCCCTTGGCCTGGTGGGTCTGCGTGAACGAGGCGGCCGGGGCGGGTGCCGGTGCCGGGGCGGCGGCCGCCGTGGTGGCGGAGAGGGCCCCGGCCAGCAGGGCGCCGACCGATAACAGGACGGCTGTGGCGGTGCGTTGACGTCTCACGCGTGTCTCCTTCTGCCGCGGTGGGGGACGAGCCGGACTGGCATTGCGGTGCCTGGCTGTGCGGTGCGGAGCGTTGTGCGCGAGAGGAAGAGTGCTCTTCCGGCAGGGGCGGGTCAATATGGCGTCCCTTCGGGGAGGCGGCCCCGACTGGCGCCGACTGGCCCCGACTGTCCCCGTACGAAAGTCTCTGACTAGAGTCAGAGAATGAGTGAGGTGACGCACGGCAGAGACACGGCACAGGTCGCGCAGGTGCGGCGGTTCAACCGCACCGTCACCGAGCGCGTGGGCGTGCTGCACGACCACTACCTCGGCCGCGCCCGCCCCATCGGCGAGGCCCGGCTGCTCTGGGAGATCGGTGCGGAGGGCCAGGACGTACGGCGCCTGCGGGAGCGGCTGCGGCTCGACTCCGGGTACGTCAGCCGACTGCTGCGCGCCCTGGAGGGCGACGGCCTGGTCACGGTCGAGCAGCACCCCGAGGACCGCAGGGTGCGCACCGTCCGCCTCACCCGCGCGGGCCGCGCCGAGCGCGAGCTGGTCGACGGCCTCAGCGACGAGCTCGCCGCCTCACTCCTGGAGCCGCTCAACTCCGGCCAGCGCGCCCGCCTCGTGGCCGCCATGGCGGAGGTCGACCGGCTGCTCACGGCCGCCACGGTCACGCTGGACACCGTCGACCCGGACCACCCCGAAGCCGCCGCCTGTCTGCGCGCGTACTTCGCCGAGATCCAGGAGCGCTTCGAGAGCGGCTTCGACCCCGCCCGCAGCCTGCTGCCCGACGCGGGCGAACTCCGGCCGCCGCACGGCCTGTTCCTGGTGGCCCGGCTGCACGGCGAGGCCGTCGGCTGCGCCGGACTGAAGCTGCCGCCCGGCGCCCCCGCCGAGATCAAGCGCATGTGGGTCGCGCCCGCCGCCCGCGGACTGGGCCTCGGCCGCCGGTTCCTGGCCGAGCTGGAGCAGCGGGCCGCCGAGCACGGCCGCGAGGCGCTGCGCCTCGACACCAACAAGGCCCTGAGCGCCGCGATCGGCCTCTACCACGCCGCCGGATTCGAGGAGGTCCCCGCCTTCAACGACGAGCCGTATGCCGACCATTGGTTCGAGAAGCGCATCGGCCCGTAGGCAAGCAGGCGGATCGGGGGGACCGGCGCGTCGTGGCGTCGGTACTCTGTCCCGGTTCAGGCACTTGGTGGGGGCGGGGGAGTGGACGTGGATCCGTTGCGCGACGGTGATCCCACGGTGGTGGGGCGGTACCGGATTCTGGGGCGGCTCGGCAGCGGTGGCATGGGCGCCGTGTTCCTGGGGCGGTCCCCGGGCGGGCGGCTCGTCGCGGTGAAGTGCGTGCACCGGGAGCTCGCGGGCGACGCGGAGTTCCGGGTCCGCTTCACCAGGGAGATGGAGGCGATCCGGCGCGTCGGCGGCTTCCACACCGCGGACGTCGTGGACGCCGATCCGCACGGCGATCCGCCCTGGATGGTCACCGCGTACATCCCCGGGCCGTCCCTGGCGGAGGCCGTGTCCGCGCACGGACCGCTGCCCGAGTCGGCCCTGCGGGTCCTCGGCGCGGGGCTCGCCGAGGCCCTCGACGCCATCCACGCGGTCGGCCTCGTCCACCGCGACCTGAAGCCGTCGAACGTGCTGCTCGCCGACGACGGCCCCCGCGTCATCGACTTCGGGATCGCCCGCGCCCTCGACGGTACGGGGATCACGCGCCCCCATATGGTCGTCGGGACACCGGCGTTCATGGCGCCCGAGCAGATCTCCGGCGCCCCCGTCGGCCCGGCCTGCGATGTGTTCAGCCTCGGCCATGTGCTGTGCCACGCCGCCGGGTTCGCGGCCTTCGGCAAGGGGGACCCCCAGGTCCTGCTGTACCGCGTCACGCACACCGAACCCGACCTCCGCCGGCTGCCCGAGGCGCTGCGCCCGGCCGTCGCGGCCTGCCTCGCCAAGGACCCCGCGGACCGGCCGACGCCCGCGTCGCTCATCGAGCGGTTCGCGCCCGCGCACGGCGGACCGGCGGGTGCGCCGGGGCCGTGGCTGCCGCCGCAGATGCAGCGGACGCTGGTGGCGCCGACGGGGGCGCCGCAGCCCGAGCCGTCGGACGCGGTGCCGGCGGGGTCGTCGTCCGCGGCGGCGCCAGCAGCGGCAGCCTCACGACCTGCTGCCGCACCACCGACCGCCGCAGCACTCGCTGCCCCGACTGCCGCCTCGGCCCCGCCCGCGCCGCCCGCCGACCACATGGTCACCATGGCCGGGCCGCCCGCCCCGGCCGCCCGCCGCCCCGCCTCCCGGCGCCGCAGGACGGCGATCGTCCTGACCCTCGCGGGTCTCGCCGTGGCCGGCGCCATCGGTGCGAGCGTGCCGCTCCTGCTCTCCAAGGCCAACGGCCATGACACGGTGGCGAGTTGCTTCGCGGACAAGAAAGCCGACAGCGAGGGCGAGGAGAAGGACACCGACGCCGGGGCGTCCGCCGAGCCGGGCAGGCTGCCCACGGGCGTGCCCCGTTCGCCCGTGCAGACCGCACCCGCCGACCAGGCCACGTTCGTCGTCGGCAAGCCGATCACGTTCGACTGGGACACCAAGGGCGCGGTCTCCGAGATCTCCTTCGACCTCGACAACAAGAGCAACTGGGCGCGCACCCGGCGCATGCACACGGACCGCTGCGCCTTCACGCCCACGCGCCCCGGGGTCTACCGCTGGTCGGTGAGCACGGCGCAGGCCGGGCGCGGCAAGACGGGCAGCGTCTGGAGCGAACAGCGCTACTTCGTCGTCACGCCGAAGGACGAGCCGAGCGGCGAGCCCCGCGTCCGGCGCCCCCACCCGCCGCGCCCGCTCACCCCCGCGGACCGGGCCACCGCCACCGCGGACAGCCCGGTCACCCTCACCTGGAAGGCGACGGGCCCCGTCTCCCGGGTCGCCGTCCAACAGCCCGACGGCAGCTGGCGGCACCAGCCCTGGATGAAGGGCTCCAGCTACTCCTACACACCCCCGGGCCCCGGCCGCTACGTCTGGATCGTCTTCACCGCGAGCAAGGCCGACTGCGCGAGCATGGACTGCACGAGCGGGGCGAGCGAACAGCGCTACCTGCTGGTCCGCTGATGACGCGGCGGCAGTGGGCGGCCCTGGTGCTCTCGGCCGCCGCGACCGGCTCGGTCCTCGCCCTGGTGATGAAGCCGGTCTCGGGAGACCCGTGGTGGCCCGACTCGGTGGCGCGGGGCGGGACATGGACCGTGGCGTACGTGATCATCTGGGGCGTCCTGGGCACCCGCACCGAGCGGCGGCGCCGACGCGCCGCACAGCACGACGGAGGCGGCGTGATTCCAAGCCCACACATCCCCGCGCCTCCGGGCCCCGCGCCGCCGCACCCCACACCCCCGCATCCCCCAAGCGAAGGGCCCGCCCCACCGGCGTGAACCAGTGGGGCGGGCCCGGACCGCCAGCCGGACCGCCAGCCGGACCGGCTCAGGACAGGCCCCGGACCGGCCAGTCCGTACTACCGCGCCAGCACCGCCGACGACACCGCCGCCGGCACCCCCGCGTACCCGACCGGCCGCGTCGTGAACGTGCCGCGGCCCTGTGTGCGGCTGCGCAACCGCGTTGCGTAGCCGAACAGTTCGGCCAGCGGCACCGTCGCGGTGATCACCGTCGTGCCGCCGCGCACCGCCGTGCCCGAGACCCGGCCGCGGCGTGCCGCCAGGTCGCCGAGCACGCCGCCGACCGCGTCGTCCGGCACCGTGGCCGTGACCTCGACGACCGGTTCCAGGAGCTCCATGGCGCCGGCCCGCAGAGCCTCGCGCAGCGCGAAGCGGCCCGCCGTGCGGAACGCCACCTCCGAGGAGTCGTTGGGATGGGTCGCCCCGTCGGTGAGCGTCACACGGACGCCGGTCACCGGGTGGCCGCCCAGCGGACCCTCCGCCAGCGCGTCCCGGCAGCCCGCCTCGACCGCCCGCACGTACTCCTGCGGCACCCGGCCCCCGACGACCGTGGACCGGAACACGAAGCCCCGGTCATCCGCGGCCTCGCCCGCACCATCAGGACCGGTGTCCGGCAGCGGCTCCACGTCGACGACCACCTGCGCGAACTGCCCCGGCCCGCCGTCCTGTTTGACGTGCCGGTACACGAAGCCGGACACGCCGCGGACGACCGTCTCGCGGTACGTCACCTGGGGGCGGCCCACGCCGACGTCGAGGCCGTGGGCGCGGCGGATCTTCTCCACCGCGACCTCCAGGTGCAGCTCACCCATGCCGGACAGGACCGTCTGGCCCGTTTCCGGATCGGTCCGCACCGACAGCGACGGATCCTCTTCCAGCAGGCGCGCCAGGGCAGTTGAGAGCCGGCCAGTGTCGGTGGACCGGCGCGCCTCGACCGCCACGGACACCACCGCCGCGGCCACCACCGGCGGCTCCAGGACCAGCGGTGCCGACGGCGCGCACAGCGTGCTGCCCGCGCGGGCCGTCTTCAGGCCGATCACGGCCACGATGTCCCCGGCCACCGCCCGGTCCACGTCCGCGTGCCGGTCGGCCTGCACCCGCAGGATCCGGCCGACGCGCTCGGTGCGGCCCGTGGCCCCGTCCATGACGGTGTCTCCCTTCGTGAGCGTGCCCGAGTAGACGCGTACATAGGTCATGCGGCCCGTCGGCGTCGCGTTCACCTTGAACGCCAGGCCCGCGAACGGCACGTGGGGGTCGGCGGGCCGTTCCTGCTCCGTGTCGCCGCTGGACGTGCCGCGCACCGGTGGCACGTCCAGGGGTGACGGCAGATACGCCACCACGGCCTCCAGGAGCGGCTCGATCCCGCGGTTGCGGTACGCGGAACCGCACAGCACCACCGTGCCGTCACCGCCGACGGTCAGCTCGCGCAGCGCCGTGGCGAGCGTCGCCGCGGAGAGCGCCGCCGTCGCGCAGTACTCCTCCAGCGCGGCCGGGTGGAGCTCCGCGACGGCCTCCTCCAGGAGGCGGCGTCGATGGCGGGCCTCGTCCGCCAACTCCGGGGAGACGGGCGTGACTTCGTACGTGTCCGCGCCCGGGGACCAGAGCAGGGCCCGCATCGCCAGCAGGTCCACGACCCCCGTGAACGCGTCCTCGCGCCCGATCGGCAGCTGCACCACGAGCGGCACGGTGTGCAGGCGCTCCCGGATCGAGGCGACCGCCGCGTCCAGGTCGGCGCCCGCGCGGTCCAGCTTGTTGACGAAGGCGATGCGCGGCACCCCGTACCGGTCGGCCTGCCGCCACACGGACTCGCTCTGCGGCTCGACCCCGGCGACACCGTCGAAGACGGCGACCGCCCCGTCCAGCACCCGCAGCGAACGCTCCACCTCGTCGGCGAAGTCGACGTGCCCGGGGGTGTCGATGAGGTTGATCCGGTGGCCGTCCCAGTCGCAGCTCACCGCCGCCGCGAAGATGGTGATCCCACGGTCGCGCTCCTGCGTGTCGAAGTCCGTGACGGTCGTGCCGTCGTGCACCTCGCCCCGCTTGTAGGTGGCGCCGGTGCGGAACAGGATCCGCTCGGTGAGCGTCGTCTTGCCAGCGTCTACGTGCGCGAGGATGCCGAGATTTCGGACCGTGTTCGACGAAGGGCTGGTGGAAGGGTTGGTGGGAGGGCTGGTGCTGCGCATGGCCCGGGGCCTTTCGATGCGTGGAGTCGGTGAGAGGGCAGCGCGATGCCCGGACGCGGGAACAGGGACCCGTGAAGAAGGCGGGTCAGGTCAGGTGTGCGTCGCGGGAGTTCAGTGACGGCCGCGCAGCCGGCACCGAGCGCGGCAGGACACCAGGATCACGTCGAATCGCGTCCAGGAAGCGTTCACGGCGGTGCGGTGGTGGTCATGCACGGCCGGGCTCCCTTCGCTCGTTTCGCTCGACGGCATCCGCAGCGTAGGGATCAAGGGCGGACGAGGTCACCTGATTTTCTGGTGGCCGGTCCTCTGATGGCCGGTCCTCTGATGGTCAGTCTTCTGGTGGCGAGATCCTTGCGGGCTCTGTCCATCTGGCCAGTGGTTGCCCCGGGGGCGCACGACGCAAGCTCGGACACATGAGAATTCTGTGGATCTCCGCGCACCCCGACCAGCGCTCCCTGAACGGCTCCCTGATGGCCGACGGGCTGCGCGCCCTGGAGGAGTCCGGGCACGAGCACCGCACGTCCGACCTGTACGCGATGGGCTGGAAGGCCGTCGTGGACGCCGACGACTTCCGGCGCGAGTCGACCGAGCGGCTCTTCGTGGGCGACGAGCAGGAACGCGCGTACAAGGAAGGGAAGTTGAGCGACGACATCCTCGCCGAGCAGGAGAAGATCAGCTGGGCGGACGCCCTGGTCTTCCAGTTCCCGCTCTGGTGGTTCGGGCCGCCCGCCATTCTGAAGGGCTGGTTCGACCGCGTCCTGCTCCAGGGCTTCGCGTTCGGGCTCCATGACGCCGAAGGGCGCGTCCTGCGCTACGGGGACGGGCCCCTCGCGGGCAAGCGCGCCCTGATCGTCACCTCGGTCGGCGGCCGCGAGTCCGCCTTCGGGCCGCGCGGCATCAACGGCCAGCTCGACCAGGTGCTCTTCCCGATGCTGCACGGCACGTTCTGGTACACGGGCATGACCGCGCTGCCCCCGCTCGCGGTGTACAGCGCGGACCGCTCCACGGACGCGAGCTACGCGCGGGACCTGGCGGCCCTGCGTGAGCGCCTGCGCACCCTGGACACCGCGGAGCCGCTGTCCTTCCGCCGTCAGAACGGCGGCGACTACGACGAACACATGGTGCTGCGGCCCGAGTTGGCACCGGGCCGCACGGGCCTCGCCGTCCACCAGGCGGAAACCCAGGGGCTCCGGGCAGCGGGTTAGGGCAGCCGCTCGCCCCGCGCCGCGAGCCACAGCCCGTACCACTCCTCGTGCCCGAGGTCGGGCTCGCGGACGGCGGCGTCGCGGCAGGCGAGGATGCGCTCGGGGCGGCTGCTGCCGATCACGGGGGCGATGCGGGCGGGGTGGCGGCGCAGCCACCACAGCAGGATCGTCTCCGGGGTCGTGCCCTTGCGTTCGGCGAGCTCCGCGACGAGGCGGGCTGCGGGCGCGGCCTGGTCGTCGGCGGAACCGGAGTCCCCCGTGCCGCCGGTGTAGCGGCCCTGGGCGAGCGGGCCCCAGGACTGCACCTGGATGTCGTGGTCGGCGCAGTGCTCCAGCGTCCCGTGCGGGAAGCCGTTCGCCGCCGCGGCCGGGGTGTTCACCAGGACCCCGGCCTCCACCCAGTCCCGCCGGGCCAGGCTCATCTCCAACTGGTCGGCGACCAGCGGGACGTCGAGGTGTGCCTGGAGGTGGGCGATCTGGGCCGCGCTCATGTTGGACACCCCGAACTGGCGCACCAGGCCCTGCTCATGCAGCGACATGAGCGCCTTCGCGATCTCCTCCGGGCCGGTCAGCGGGTCCGGGCGGTGCAGGAGCAGCACGTCGAGGACGTCGGTGCGCAGCCGGGTCAGGCTCTCCTCGACGCGCTGCAGGATGCTCGGCCCGCGCAGGTCGTAGTGGCCCGGCCGGTCGCCGTCGGGGAGCCGGATGCCGCACTTGGACTGCACGAGGATGCGCCCGCGCAGCCCGGCGGACCGGGCGAGCACCTCGCCGAAGACCGCCTCGGACTTGCCGCCGCGGTAGATGTCGGCGAGGTCGAACGCCGTGATCCCGGCGGCCAGGGCGGCCTCGACCGCCGCTTCGGCGTGCGCGATGTCCTCGGCGGTGCACACGTCGGTGTCCCGGCTGCCGCCGAGCCCCATGCACCCGTACAACAGGCGGCTCGTACGGATGTCGGTCGAAGCGGCGGTCATGGCTCTCCCTCACTGGGCCCGGTCGGGCCGTGGCCCGGTCAGCTGGTCCGGGCTCCAGTGTGCAGGGCGAGCGCGCCGCGCGCGGGCAGGGCCGCCGTGACCTTGCCGTCCGCGCCGACGGTGACCGTGCTGCCCGCGCAGTCGTCCGGCGCGGCCTTGGCGACGTTGCAGTACGTCCCGGCCGGGAGCGAGGTCGAGAAGGTCTGCGCGAGTTCGCCGTCGCCGTTGTTGAGGGCGACGAAGCCCTTGCTGCCGCGGCCGAAGGCGAGGGCGCTGCCGCCGTTGTCCCACCAGTCGGTGAGCTCGGCCGAGCCCACCTCGTTGCGGAACCCGACCAGGCCCGTGACCGCCTGCCGGGCGTGCACATTCGTCCAGCCGTCGGAACCGCTCGGCGGGCCCGCGTCCTTGTCGCTCCACTCGTAGCCGGAGTAGACGTTGGGGGAGCCGTAGGGCGAGGCGAGCATGAAGACGTTGGCGAGGGTGTAGCGCTCGCCGTCCTTGTAGGTGAGCGTGGAGCCGTTGCGCTCGGTGTCCCAGTTGTCGACGAACGTACGGGCCGAGCCGCTGCCCAGCTTGCCGTCCGCGACCGACTTCAACTGGGCGATGTTCCCGCCCTGGAAGGCCGACTTGAGGTGGCCGCCGTAGCGGAACTCGTCCACGTCCCCGATGCCCGTGTACTCGTCGGGCTGCACGGCCTCGCCGCCCCCGTGGATGACCTCGGAGACCCAGAAGCCCGGATCGCTCATCCTGCCCTTGATCGCGGCGACGTCGGCGGCCGCCATGTGCTTGGCGGCGTCGATGCGGAAGCCGTCCACGCCGAGCGAGCGCAGGTCGCCGAGGTACTTCGCGATGGTGGTGCGGACGGCGTCGCTGCCGGTGTCCAGGTCGGCGAGGCCCACGAGTTCGCAGTTCTGGACGTTGTCGCGGTTGGTGTAGTCGTTGATGTCCTTGCGGCAGGTGTGGAAGTCCTGGTCCTGGAAGGTGCCGGGGTAGTCGTACTTGGAGTACGCGGTCCCTCCGGTGCCCGTCCCGGAGCCGGAGCTCATGTGGTTGATGACGGCGTCCGCGATGACCTTGACGCCCGCCTTGTGACAGGCGTCGACCATGCCCTTGAAGGCGTCCCGGTCGCCGAGACGCCCGGCGATCTTGTAGCTGACGGGCTGGTACGAGGTCCACCACTGGCCGCCCTGGATGTGCTCGGTGGCGGGGGAGACCTCGACGTAGCCGTAACCGGCCGGGCCGAGCTGGTCGGTGCAGGCAGTGGCGACGTCCTTGAAGGGACGCTCGAAGAGGGTGGCGGTGACGGTCCTGTCGCCGGGGGGTGTCGCCTCCGACGGCCAGGGCGCGAGCGCGGCTAGCCCTGCGGCGGTCAGAACACCGGCCAACCCTCCGCCGAGCAGGCGGGATCGACGGTACATCGTGCGGCTCCTTCGGTGAGCGGGCACAGCTGTGCCCTCGAAGGCAGCCACGCGCCAGGCTGCCGTGGGGGGGACGGACAGAGTGCGGGTGTGTCTGTCCGCGTCAGAGAGTGCCGCCCCCTCAGGGACGCGTCAAGAATTTCTGCAAGAGCAACCAGAAACTTGCAAAGAGCTATGCGGTACGCCGCTCGCGCTGCCCCGCCGCGCGCGCCGCCGTCGAGTCCCGCACCACCAGCTCCGGCATGAACACGAACTCGCTGTGCGGCGCGGGCGTCCCGCCGACCTCCTCCAGGAGGGTGCGCACCGCCGACTGCCCCATCGACTCGACGGGCTGGCGGATCGTGGTCAGCGGGGGATCGGTGAACGCGATGAGCGGCGAGTCGTCGAAGCCGACCACCGAGATGTCCCCGGGCACCGTCAACTCCCGCTCCCTTGCGGCCCGTACGGCACCGAGCGCCATCATGTCGCTGGCGCACACGATCGCCGTGCAGCCCCGCTCGATCAGCGTCGCGGCCGCGGCCTGCCCGCCCTCCAGGGTGTAGAGGGAGTGCTCGATCAGCTTCTCCGACTCCTCGGCCGTGAGCCCGAGCCGCTCCTGCGCCGCCCGCCTGAAGCCCTCGATCTTGCGCAGCACGGGCACGAACCGCCGCGGGCCGACCGCGAGTCCGATGCGGGTGTGGCCGAGCGAGGCGAGGTGGGTGACGGCGAGGCGGGCCGCGGCCCGGTCGTCCGTCGAGACGAAGGGCGCACGGACCTTCGGCGAGAAGCCGTTGACCAGCACATACGGCACGCCCTTGGCGCGCAGCCGGTCGTAGCGCTCCATGTCGGCGGTGGTGTCGGCGTGCAGCCCGGAGACAAAGATGATCCCGGAGACGCCGCGGTCCACCAGCATCTCGGTCAGCTCGTCCTCGGTGGAGCCGCCGGGGGTCTGGGTGGCGAGCACCGGGGTGTAGCCCTGGCGGGTCAGGGCCTGGCCGATGACCTGCGCGAGGGCGGGGAATATCGGGTTGCTGAGCTCGGGCGTGATCAGGCCGACGAGTCCGGCGCTGCCGCGCTGCCGGAGCCGCACGGGACGCTCGAAGCCGAGCACGTCCAGGGCGGCGAGGACGGATTCGCGGGTGCCCGCCGCCACCCCCGGCTTGCCGTTGAGCACCCGGCTCACGGTGGCTTCGCTGACCCCCGCCTGGGCTGCGATGTCGACGAGCCGTGCGGTCATGGCCTGGACTGTACCCGTCGGCCCACGCCCTGCCCACCGGCTGCGGCAACTTGCGCAAGTCGGCCGCTCCGCAGGGGACTTGCAGGTCCGGCCCCCGCCGTCCCCGGCGCCGGGATACGTGCCGGTAACGATCGGCTGCACTCCTTGCAGAAATTTCCCGCAAGCTCTTTCGGCCGCTTTTCAATCCTGTTACGTTCCCTGGCAACCCGGCCTCCCCTTGTTCCGGGATCAGTTGAAGGAGTTCACATGCGGCGTGGCATAGCGGCCACCGCACTGGTCGCTGCCCTGGCCCTGACGGCGGCGGCGTGCGGTGGAGACGACGGGGACAGCGGCAAGAGCTCGGGCGGCAAGCTGTCCGGCACCGTCACCTTCTGGGACACCTCGAACGACGCCGAGAAGGGCACGTACCAGAAGCTCGCCAAGGGCTTCGAGGAGCTCCACCCCGGCGTCAAGGTCAACTATGTGAACGTCGCGTTCGGCGAGGCCAACGCCAAGTTCAAGAACGCCGCGGGCGGCAACTCCGGCGCCCCCGACGTGATGCGCACCGAGGTCGCCTGGGTCGCCGACTTCGCCAACCTCGGCTACCTCGCCCCGCTCGACGGCACGCCCGCCCTCGACAAGCCCGACGACTACCTGGGGCAGGCCGTCGCCAGCACCAAGTTCAAGGGCAAGACGTACGCGGCGCCGCAGACCATCGACTCCCTCGCGCTCTTCTACAACAAGAAGATGCTGAAGGACGCCGGGGTCAAGGTCCCCACCAGCTTCGACGAGGTGAAGACCGCCGCCGGGAAGATCAAGTCGAAGTCCGGCAAGACCGGCCTCTACCTGCGCGGCGACGACCCGTACTACTACCTCCCGTATCTCTACGGAGAGGGCGGCGACCTCCTCGACACCAAGAACAAGAAGGTCACCGTCGACGACGCCCCCGGCGCCGCCGCCTTCAAGGTCATGAAGGACCTCGTCGACTCCAAGGCCGCCACCACCGACGCGAGCGACGGCTACAACAACCAGCTCAACGCCTTCAAGGACGGCGACGTCGCGATGGCCATCGACGGCCCCTGGTCCATCGAAGGCGCCCTCGCGGGCAAGCAGTTCAAGAACGACAAGGGCAACCTCGGCGTCGCCCCGGTCCCGGCGGGCAGCGCGCGCCAGGCGTCCCCGCAGGGCGGCTGGAACCTCTCCGCCTACGCGGGCTCCAAGAACCTCGACGCCTCCTACGAGTTCATCAAGTACATGAGCTCCGCCAAGGTCCAGCAGCAGACCACCGAGAAGCTCAGCCTGCTGCCGACCCGCACCTCCGTCTACGAGGCGAAGTCCGTCAAGGGCAACCAGATGGTGCAGTTCTTCAAGCCCGCCGTCGCCACATCCGTGCAGCGGCCGTGGATCCCCGAGGCCAACTCCCTCTTCGAGCCGATCCGCCTGGAGATGGGCAAGGTCCTCACCGGCAAGACCTCGCCCGACGATGCGGCGAAGGACGTCGGCGACGCGTACCGCAAGCTCCTCAAGGACTACAAGTAGATGACGGCCGACACCGGCCGGCCGGCGGCCGCGGCCACGGGTGCCCCGAGCGCCCGCGGCCGCGGCCACCGCACCGGCAAGAGCAGGAGCGCGCCCCCGGGGCGGCTGCGCAGGGCCCTTTCGACCCACTGGTACGCCTGGAGCATGGTCGCCCCCGTGGTGATCGTCATCGGCGTCATCATCGGCTACCCGCTGGTGCGCGGCGCCTACCTGTCGACGACCGACGCCAACGAGGCCAACGTCGAGCGGCACATCGGCGTCAACGACATCCCGGCGACCTACAAGTCGGTCGGCCTCGACAACTACCGGTCGATCCTCTCCGACGGCGTCTTCTGGGACCGCCTCACCTGGACCGTCGTCTGGACGGTCTCCTGTGTGGCGCTGTCCTTCACGCTCGGCCTGATCCTCGCGAACATGCTCAACCGCAAGCTGGCCGGGCGCTCCCTCTACCGGATGGCGCTCATCCTGCCGTGGGCCGTGCCCGCCTTCGTCTCCGTCTTCACGTGGCGGCTGCTCTTCAACGAGAAGAGCGGCCTGCTCAACAAGATCCTCGCCGGCGGCGGCATCGACGCGGTCCCGTGGCTCAACGACCCGACCTGGGCGAAGATCTCGGTGGTCACCGTCAACGTCTGGCTGGGCGTCCCCTTCATGCTCGTCGCCATGCTCGGCGGGCTCCAGTCCATCCCGGGCGAGCTGTACGAGGCCGCCGAGATGGACGGCGCGAACGCCTGGCAGCGCTTCAGGCACATCACCCTGCCGGGGCTGCGCACCGTGAGCAGCACCGTCATCCTCATCAGCGGCATCTGGACCTTCAACATGTTCCCGGTCATCTACCTCCTGACCAGGGGCGGACCCGGTGACGCGACGGAGATCCTGGTGACGTACGCCTACCGGCTCTCGTTCGTCGTCAGCCCCCGCGACTTCGCGGGCTCGGCCGCCTGGGGCGTGCTCATCCTGCTGCTCCTCTCGCTCATCGCGGTGGCCTACCGCCGCGCGCTCCGCAAGCAAGGAGAGGTGTGGTGACCTCGATGACCAAGAACAAGCCGAGGCCGCGCGGCGAGCGCGGACCACTCGCCTCCGTCGCGCTGCACGTGACCCTGCTCCTCGCCAGCGCGGTCGCGGTGCTGCCGCCGCTGTGGCTGCTCGTCACCTCCTTCAAGCCGCAGAGCGAGGCGTTCTCCACCGACCTGGTGAAGGACTTCACGTTCGGCAACTACGACCACGTCGTCAACGACACCAAGTTCCTGGACTGGGTGGGAAATTCACTGCTCGTCGTCGGACTGACCACGGTCGTCGGCGTGCTCATCTCGGCGACCACCGGGTACGCGGTCAGCCGCTTCAAGTTCCCCGGCATGCGGCCGCTGATGTGGCTGCTGCTCATCACGCAGATGTTCCCCGTAGCGGTGCTCATCGTGCCGCTCTACAACCTCCTCGGGAGCCTCGGCCTGCTGAACCAGCCGGTCGGCCTCGTCCTCACGTATCTGACGATCGCCGTGCCGTTCAGCGCCTGGATGATGAAGGGCTACTTCGACACCATCCCGGTGGAGATCGACGAGGCGGGCCGGGTGGACGGACTCAACCCGTTCGGCACCTTCTGGCGGCTCATCGTGCCGCTGGCCAAGCCCGGGCTCGCCGTGACCGGCTTCTACACCTTCATCACCGGCTGGGCCGAGGTCGCGTACGCCTCCGCCTTCCTCACCGGCGAGGAGAACCTCACGCTCGCCGGCGGACTGCAGACCTTCGTCAACCAATACACCAGCGACTGGGGCTCGTTGACGGCCGCCGCCGTGATCGTCGCGGTGCCCGCCGCCGTCGTCTTCGGCTTCGTCCAGCGCCACCTCGTCTCCGGCCTGACCGCCGGCGCGACGAAGTCCTGACCTCCCCGCCCCTTTCACCATCCCAGGGAAGACATGACCCAGCATCTCGCCGCCTCCGCCACCACCACCGCAGGCGGCACCCGCACGGACTGGTGGCGCGGCGCGGTGATCTACCAGGTCTATCCGCGCAGCTTCGCCGACGGCAACGGCGACGGCACGGGCGACCTGCAAGGCATCCGCTCCCGCCTGCCCTACCTGCGCGACCTGGGCGTCGACGCCGTCTGGCTCAGCCCGTTCTACGCGTCCCCGCAGGCCGACGGCGGCTACGACGTCGCCGACTACCGTGCCATCGACCCGACCTACGGCACCCTCCTCGACGCCGACGAGGTCATCCGCGACGCCCACGACCTGGGCCTGCGCATCATCGTGGACCTGGTGCCCAACCACTCCTCCGACCAGCACGACTGGTTCCGGCGCGCCCTGGCAGAGGGCCCCGGCTCGCCGCTGCGCGAGCGCTACCACTTCCGCCCCGGCAAGGGCGCGCACGGCGAACTCCCGCCCAACGACTGGGAGTCCATCTTCGGCGGCCCCGCCTGGACCCGCACCGCCGACGGCGAGTGGTACCTGCACCTCTTCGCGCCCGAACAGCCCGACTTCAACTGGGAACACCCCGCCGTCCACGACGAGTTCCGCTCCATCCTGCGCTTCTGGCTGGACCTGGGCGTCGACGGCTTCCGCGTCGACGTCGCCCACGGACTCGTCAAGGCCGAGGGCCTGCCCGACATCGGCCACCGAGACCAGCTGCAGCTGCTCGGCAACGCGGTCATGCCGTTCTTCGACCAGGACGGCGTGCACGCGATCTACCGGAGCTGGCGCACGGTCCTCGCCGAGTACGCGGGCGACAAGGTGCTCGTCGCCGAGGCGTGGACGCCCACCGTCGAGCGCACCGCGCACTACGTCCGCCCCGACGAGATGCACCAAGCCTTCAACTTCCAGTACCTGGGCACCCATTGGGACGCCGCCGAGCTGCGCGAGGTCATCGACGCCTCGCTCACCGCGATGCGCCCCGTCGGCGCCCCCGCCACCTGGGTGCTCTCCAACCACGACGTCACCCGGCACGCCACCCGCTTCGCCAACCCGCCGGGACTCGGCACCCAGCTGCGCACCCCCGGCGACCGCGCACTCGGCCTGCGCCGGGCCCGCGCCGCGACCCTCCTGATGCTGGCCCTGCCCGGCTCCGCCTACCTCTACCAGGGCGAGGAGCTCGGCCTGCCCGACGTCACGGACCTGCCCGACGAGGTGCGCCAGGACCCGTCGTTCACCCGTGCCCAGGGGCAGGACGGCTTCCGCGACGGCTGCCGGGTGCCCATCCCGTGGACCCCCGAAGGACCGAGCTTCGGATTCGGTACGGGCGGCAGCTGGCTTCCCCAGCCGCCGAGTTGGGGCGAGCTGAGCGTGCGCACCCAGACCGGCGACCCGGACTCGACCCTGGAGCTGTACCGCAGCGCGCTCGCGGTGCGCCGGGAACAGCCCGGGCTCGGCGCGGGCGACGCGCTGGAGTGGCTCGACGCCCCCGAGGGCGTGCTGGCCTTCCGGCGCGAGGGCGGCTTCGTGTGCACCGCCAACACGACGGGTGCGGCGGCCGGTGTCCCCGTACCGGGGCGGGTCCTGCTGGCGGCGGGCGAGGTGGCGATCGAGGGCGACCATGCCCTTCTCGGGGCCGACTCCACCGTCTGGTGGGCGGTGTGACCGTCTCCCTGCCGCGGCCGAGCGAGCCGGGGGAGCGCGGTGCGGCGCCGGGGGAGCGCAGTGCACCCCGGCTCGCGGACATCGCCGCCCAGGCCGGGGTGAGCGAGGCCACCGCGAGCCGGGTCCTCAACGGCAAGCCGGGCGTGGCCACCGCGACCCGGCAGCGGGTCCTCGCCGCCCTGGACGTCCTCGGCTACGAGCGGCCGCTGCGCCTGAAGCGGCGCAGCGCGGGCCTGGTCGGCCTGGTCGTGCCCGAGCTCAGCAACCCGATCTTCCCCGCCTTCGCGCAGGTCATCGAGCAGGTACTCGCCGGGCACGGCTACACACCGATGCTGTGCACGCAGATGCCGGGCGGGGCCACCGAGGACGAGCTGGTGGAGCAGCTGGAGGAGCGCAGCGTCAGCGGCATCGTGTTCCTGTCCGGGCTGCACGCCGACACCACCGCCGACCCCACCCGCTATCTCGAACTCGCGGGCCGGGGCGTGCCGTTCGTCCTCATCAACGGCTACAACGAACACATCCCGGTGTCCTTCGTCTCGCCCGACGACCGGGCGGCCGCCCGGATGGCGGTGCGCCACCTCGTCGACCTGGGCCACGAACGCATCGGCCTGGCCATCGGCCCCACCCGCTACGTCCCCTCGCGGCGCAAGGCCGAGGGGTTCACGGCGGCGCTGCACGGCATGCTCGGCCTGGCACAGGGGGAGGCCGAACTGCGCGTGCAGCGCACCCTGTTCACCGTCGAGGGCGGCGAGGCAGCGGCCGGGGCGCTCCTCGACCAGGGGTGCACGGCGATGGTGTGCGGCAGCGACATGATGGCACTCGGAGCGGTGCGCGCGGCGCGCCGGCGCGGGCTGAACGTGCCCGGCGACATCTCTGTCGTCGGCTTCGACGACTCCCCGCTGATCGCGTTCACGGACCCGCCGCTCACCACCGTGCGCCAGCCCGTCCAGGCGATGGCCACCGCCGCGGTGGGCGCGCTGCTGGAGGAGATGCACGGAAACCCCGTGCAGCACACGGAGTTCGTGTTCCAGCCGGAGCTGGTGGTGCGCGGCTCGACGGCGCAGGCGCGGGGCTGAGCCGATCTGTTTGCAGCTGATGAGAGCTGAACTCCGGTCCGGACGGCCGGGCGCGTGGGGCCCGTTGGACAGGTCCCCCGGCCGTCCGGACCGGAGCGTGGTTGAAGGTAACACCGCCGCAAGGTCTTGCGTAAGAGCTTGCGACTGCTCGAGAGCGATACCGCACGCACCCTCGTCGCAAGGAGAACCCCGTGACCGGAACCCCACGCCGCACCGCGGCGGCCGTAGCCCTCGCGGTGCTGGCCGCCGCGGCCCCCTTCGCCTCCCCGGCCCTCGCCGCACCCCCCGCCGCGGCGAGGGTCGAGGCCCCCGCCCCCCTCGACCTGACGAAGGCGCGGGCCCAGTGGATCGACCGCGACACCGTCGCCTGGGACCCCCAAGGCGCGTCCGCCACACAGGAGTTGAGGTACTCGGCGGACGGCAGCCTCGCCCTCGAGGGCGGCGAACTCACCGGCGGGGGGCGGCACATCGGGCTCACCCCTGTCCCCGGCGGACTCACCGCCGCCCAGGGCGCCAGGTACCCGCACCTCAAGGACTACGCGGCCTACTCCGTCGACCCGAAGGACCGCGACCAGGTCCGCGAGGCCCTCACCGGCCAGCTCGTCGCCGTCCGCCGCGCCGCCGACGGCACCCCGCTCGCCGCCGCCGGAGTCCAGACCCAGGGCGTGCTCGACGACCTGTACGCGCCGTCCGCGACCCGGGCCACCCTCGGCCCGGACTTCCGCGACGCCGACCGCCCCTCGCTCGCGGTGTGGGCCCCCACGGCGCAGTCCGTCGCCCTCGAACTCGACGGCGAGCGCGTCCCGATGCGGCGCGACGACGCGAGTGGCGTCTGGTCCGTGCGGGGCCACGCCTCCTGGGCGGGCAAGCCGTACCGGTACGTCGTGAAGGTGTGGGCGCCCAGCGTCCAGAAGGTCGTCACCAACAAGGTCACCGACCCCTACTCCACGGCCCTCACCGCCGGCTCGGCCCGCAGCCTCCTCGTCGACCTCCACGACCCGAGGCTGGCCCCGGCGGGCTGGGCGCGCCTGAAGAAGCCGCGGGCGACCCCGCTGCGGGACGCGCAGATCCAGGAGCTGCACATCCACGACTTCTCGATCGAGGACCGCACCTCCCACCACCCTGGTAAGTACCTGGCGTTCACGGACTCCCGCTCCGACGGCATGAGGCACCTCCGTACGCTGGCGAAGTCCGGCACCTCGTATGTGCACCTCCTGCCCGCCTTCGACTTCAGCACGGTCCCCGAGCGCACTGCCGAACAGGCCGCCCCCGACTGCGACTTGGCGGCCTTGCCGCCGGACTCGGAGGCTCAGCAGAAGTGCGTCGCGAAGACCGCGGCCAAGGACGCCTACAACTGGGGCTATGACCCGCTGCACTACACGGTCCCCGAGGGCAGCTACGCCGACGACCCCGAAGGGCCGCGCCGCACCGTCGAGTTCCGGCGGATGGTGCAGGGCCTGAACCGGGCGGGCCTGCGCACCGTGATGGACGTCGTCTACAACCACACCGCCGCGAGCGGGCAGGCCGACCGCTCCGTCCTCGACAGGATCGTGCCCGGCTACTACCAGCGGCTCCTCGCCGACGGCACGGTCGCCACGTCCACCTGCTGCGCGAACACGGCCCCCGAGAACGCCATGATGGGCAAGCTCGTCGTCGACTCGATCGTCACCTGGGCCAAGGA
Source organism: Streptomyces sp. NPDC059009 (assembly GCF_042740175.1). Classification (NCBI taxonomy): domain Bacteria; kingdom Bacillati; phylum Actinomycetota; class Actinomycetes; order Kitasatosporales; family Streptomycetaceae; genus Streptomyces; species Streptomyces sp. NPDC059009. The sequence goes on from NZ_JBHYJB010000018.1 coordinate 125,647, forward strand.
GTACAAGGTCGACGGATTCCGCTTCGACCTGATGGGCCACCACCCCAGGGCCAACATCCTCGCGGTCCGCAAGGCCCTCGACGCGCTCACCCCGGAGCGGGACGGCGTCGACGGCAAGAACATCATCCTCTACGGGGAGGGCTGGAACTTCGGCGAGATCGCGGACGACGCCCGCTTCGTGCAGGCGACCCAGCGCCACATGGCGGGCACCGGCGTCGGGACCTTCTCCGACCGGGCTCGTGACGCGGTGCGCGGCGGCTCCCCCTTCGACGCGGACCCCGGCGTCCAGGGCTTCGCGACGGGCCTGGCGACCGACCCCAACTCCTCCAAGGCGAACGGCACTCCGGCCGAGCAGAAGGCCCGCCTCCTCCACTACCAGGACCTGCTCAAGGTGGGCCTGACCGGCAACCTGGCGGACTACACCTTCACGGACTCGTCCGGCCGCCGCGTCACCGGAGCGGACGTCGACTACAACGGCGCCCCCGCCGGCTACGCGCAGGCCCCTGGCGACGCCCTCGCCTACGCCGACGCGCACGACAACGAGACCCTCTACGACGCCCTCGCCTACAAGCTGCCCCCGGCCAGGACCCCCGCCGAACGGGCCCGCATGCAGGTCCTCGCGATGGCGACGGCGACGCTCTCCCAGGGCCCGTCCCTCTCCCAGGCGGGCACGGACCTGCTGCGCTCCAAGTCCCTCGACCGCAACTCCTTCGACAGCGGCGACTGGTTCAACGCCATCCACTGGGACTGCCGGGACGGCAACGGCTTCGGCCGCGGACTGCCCATGGCCGCCGACAACAAGGACAAGTGGCCCTATGCGAAGCCCCTGTTGACCGCCCCGAACCTCACCCCCGGCTGCACGGAGATCAACGCGGCGTCGGCTGCCTACCAGGACCTGACGCGGCTGCGCGCCACGGACCCGGCGTTCTCCCTCGCGACCGCCGCCCAGGTCCAGTCCGAGCTGTCGTTCCCCCTCTCCGGCACGCCCGCCGAGACCCCGGGTGTGGTCACCATGCGCCTGGGCCGTCTCGTCGTCGTCTTCAACGCGACACCGCGCAGCCAGTCGCAGACGGTCGACGCCGTCAAGGGCGCGCGGTACGAGCTGCACCGGGCGCAGGCGAAGGGCTCCGACCCGGTGGTCAAGTCGGCGTCGTACGACGGGAGTTCGGGGACGTTCACGGTGCCCGCGCGCACGGTGGCGGTGTTCAGCCGCTGACTAGGCCCGCCGCTCCGCATGCACCGGGCAGTAGTGCATCGCCTTGCCCCGCTCCGCGAGCGGCGGCAGATTCCGTACGGGGGTGTGGAGCAGCGGTGCGCTCGCGGGCACCCGCCCCCGCACCCGGTCGAGCCCGTCCCGGGCCCGCGGATGCTTGCGCAGACGAGGCGGCACCAGCCGGAACGCCCCGCCCACCGCCCGCCCCACCAGCTGGTGCAGCCGCGCGTCCCGCCGCGACCACGTGTACCCGAGGCGCTCCCGCACCACCTCGTCGTAGAGCCCCACGGTCAGCCAGAGAAAGCCACGGCCGACGGGGACCCGGACCAGCCGCCACACCGGCATCGGCAGCCAGGAAGCGGACGGCGGCCGGTCGAGCCGCTCGATGTCGAGGACGTCGCGCGTGGCCTTGTTGTCCTCCAGGACGCGACGGCACATGTCGTCCCAGTACGCCTGGAAGTCCTCCCACGTCTCCGGCACCGGCCGCATGCTCACCCCGTACCGCGCGTACCACGCCCGGTGCTCCGCGAAGAGCCCGCGCTTCTCCTCCTCGGTGATGCCGCCGCAGAAGTGCTCGGCGGTGAGGACCGTGCCGTAGAAGAAGGTCGCGTGCGCCCAGTAGAAGACGTCCGGATCCAGCGCGTGGTAGCGCCGCCCCCGGTCGTCGACGCCCTTGATCTCCCGGTGGTAGTCGCGCACTTCGCGCGCCGTCCGCTCGGCGTGCTCGCCGTCGAAGACGACGCCGCCGATGGGGTAGAGCGAGCGGTACAGCCGCTCCCAGCGCTCGCTGAAGAAGTCCGAGTGCTGCTCGACGGCGGCACCGAGCTTGGGGTGCATGTTCTGCATCGAGCCCGCCCACAGCGCCTGCAGGATCCCGCGCCAGTCCCCGAAGTACTTCCAGGTCAGGGAGGAGGGCCCGAGGAGGTCGTCCGTCATCGCGTCAGCTCCCGTCACGCCGTACGCCGCGTACGGCCGGTCAAGATGTGGTACTGACAACGTGCGTTGTCACGCTAAGAAGACCCACAGGAGGTGTCAAGTGAGCGGACCGGAACGGGAGTTGCTCGACGCGCGGCGCCGGACCCGGCGCGCCGACCTGCTCGCGGCGGGCGTCGCCCTGCTGGGCGCCCCCGAGCGCCCGGGCGTGACGGTGCGGGCGGCCTGCCGCAGGGCGCGGCTCACCGAGCGCTATTTCTACGAGAGCTTCGGCGACCGGGACGCGTTCGTGCGGGAGGTGTACGCGCACGTGGGCGCGGTCGCCCACGAGGTCCTGGCGGGGGCGGTGGCGGACTCTGAGGGCGCGGGCCCCGACAAGGTGGCCCGCGCGGCCGTGGAGGCGTTCGTCCAACTCCTCGTGGAGACACCGGAGACGGCCCGGGTCCTGCTCCTGGCCCCCCTGCGGGAGCCGGTGCTCGGCGGCCAGGGCCTGGCGCTGGTCCCCGCCTTCGTCGCGCTGGTCCACGACCAGCTCTCCGCGGTCACGGACCCGGCGGAGCGCCACATGGCGGCCCTCGGCCTGGTGGGCGCGCTCACGAACCTGTTCATCGCCCACCTCGACGGCACCCTCACGGTGGACCGGCAGCGCCTGACCGACCACTGCGTGGCCCTGGTGGTGACGGCCAACAGGGCCACGCGGTAGGGGAGTTGCCTCACTCGGTGCCGACGGCGTTGACGACGGTGGCGGGGTCGTCGTCGAAGGTCACGGGAGCCGCCGGGGCGGCGGGCTCCGACGCCCGCCGCAAGGCGGTGATGCATGTGCCGAGGGCGGCCTGGAGCTCCTCCAGGCGCTGCAGCATGTCGTCCTCGAAGATGTCATCCATCTCGGCGTCGTCGAAGGTGAGCTCCTCGAAGACCTTCGTGGCCTTCTGCAGGCTGCTGTAGAACTTCGTCCGGCGCTCCTGGACGCGCAGTTCGGGATCGGTCTCGACGGTCTCGACGACCAGGCCCTTGATGGTGTCGTACGCCTCCCCGGCCCACTCGCCCGCGTCCTCGTCGTCGTCCAGCTCGTCGATGAGGGAGAGGTGCCGCTCGGCCTCGGCGCGCAGCTCGGCGGGTGCGTCGAGGGTCTGCCCGGCGGGGGACTTGAACTCCCCGGTCTCGGCGATCTGGCGCACATAGCCGATGCGGTCGGCGGCGCGGGACTCGCTGGCGACGGCCTTCTTCAGCTCGTCGGTGCGGGCGATGTCGCGGGCCAGCTCGGTCTGCAGCTCCGGGTCCTCCTTGAGGCGGTCGAGGAGGGCGTGCCGGGCGGCCTGCGCGGTGGAGGGGTCGGCGAGGATCGCGGCCCGCAGCGCGGTCGGGTTCTCCGCGACCTCCAGGGCCTTGGTGGGCTTGATGCCCTCGGCCTCGGCGGCGGCGCTGATGGCGGTGCCGCGCACGGAGGAGGCGCTGGACCGCGAGACGTAGTACGTCAACCACACGTCGGCGTCCGGCAGTTCGACGTCCTGGCCCGGCGCGAGCGCCTCGAAGTGCGGCACGAGACCGTCGTCGGCGGCCCGGTCCCACGCCTTGTAGTAGCGCATCACACGCTCGGCGGAGCACCCGGCGAGCTCGCTGAACTCCTTCGCCGACACCTTGTCCGAGGCCCCCGCGGCCTCCCCGCCGGGCCGCACGCTCCGCGCCACCTTCAGCCCGAAGGCCCACCCGCCGGTACGGGCGTACGCCCCGAAGTCCCGGGCGTCCCGCGCGACGGTCTCGTGCACGCCGCCCGCCAGGCCCTCCCGGCTCTCCTGGCCCTCCTGCGCGGGCAGCGCCGCCTCCTCGGCCTCCTCGGCCGGCTCCACGGCTGCGACGGCTTCTTCGGACGGGTCGATCGCTACGGTCACCGGGGTCTCTCCTGGGTCGGGTGTGGGGGACAAATGATCCACCCCGCAGCTTATCCGGGCCGGTCAGCCGAGCCGCACGGCCAGGGAGTAGACACGGGTGGACTGCGACGGGCGGGCGTTGTTGTCGGCGATCAGGTAGAGGACGCGGTTGCCCGCGTACGCGCCGGAGAGCTTCGGGCCGAGGGCCATTCCCTCGACGTTGGTGAGGACCGGATTGGGCTGGGTCTCGTCCGAGCGGACTCCGCGGGAGGGGCAGGTGCCGAGGTTGAACAGTGGCTTCTTCGGGGCGAGGACATCCGCGTCGTCCCGGCCGAGCGAGTCGTCCTCGCGCACGTCGTCGGCCTTGGACAGGTCCACCTCGTAGACGTGGATGCCGTTGCCGAGCTGGCTGATGTAGCCGCGCTCCAGGGCGAGCAGATGGTCCTTGTCGAGAGCCACGAGCTCGCTCAGATACAGGCCCTCATCGGTCTGGTACGCGTACTGCCCCGCCGTGGTGTAGGCGCCGCCCGACGATCCCTTGTAGTGCTCGATCCGCACCTGGTGGCGGCCGTGCACGTCGTCGTCCTGGAGCAGCGGGCCCTCCATGCCCGCGAAGAGATGCCCGCCGTCGGGTGTGACCGCCAGGGACTCCAGGCTGCGGGTCCGCTCGGCCTCGCCCTGCGGGGGCGGCCGGAAGGCGGCGGGGACCTGGATGCCGGGGCCGGTCTGCTTGCCGTCGCTGACGGTGAACCGGCGGACGGCGGGGCCGAGTTCGGAGCTGACCAGCGCCGTCCTGCCGTCCTTCTCGACCACCAGGCCCTCGCCGTCGAACTCGGCGAACCTGCTGTGGTCGGCCTTGTAGAGCCCCTGCACCTCGGTGACCTCGGGGCGCAGGTCGAAGGGGGTGCCCAGGGAGATCCGGAACAGCTGCGCGGGCTCGTCGTCACGCACCGCAAGGGCCTGCTGGACGCCGTCCCGGGTGCCGGTCAGGGCGAGAGCGGAGAGGCCGTCGACCTTGTTGCCCAGGTATTCGTCGTTCGGTGACTGGTCGAGCCGGTCGGAGACATCGAGCAGGGTGGCGGGGCTGTCCTTGCCGCAGGGGCCGGGGACGGCGGCGGTGGGGCTGGTCGTGTGCGGCTCCGGGGCCTTTGGCCCCCACAGGAGGGTGCCGCCCACGCCGGCTGCGGCGCCCGTCACGGTCAGCAGCGTGCCCCACGTCGTGAGTCGTCGCCGCCCCCACCGCTGACGCGGCGGCGCGGGCTCGGGCTCGGGGGAGGCCAGGTTGTTCCGTACGAAGGGCAGTTCACCGATGCTGCCGTCGTCGTGGCACCTGGGCTCCGGGAACTTCTTCTTGATGAGGGAGCGCCGGAGCGTGTGGTGGATCTGGTCGAGCGAGAGGTGCCCGCGGTCCGGGTGCTGCGGGTCGCCCCGCTCCAGGAGGCGGATCAGCTCGCCGGAGAATGCCGTGAAGCCGCCCTCGCCCTCGGCCTGGGCCTTGAGGTCGCTGCCCGTCGACGTGAGGATGTAGGAGCCCTCGATGGCGATGAGGCTCTCTTCGGGGGCGTCGCTGTCCGCTGCCAGCGTGCTGCCGTTGGCGGCCTGGCCGCTGTAGCAGCAGTCGAGCACGATGATCCGGCGCTTCACGGAGTGCTTCTGTTCCTCGATGTACGTCCGCAGCGTGTCGTACTGCAGCGCCTTCTCCCGGCGGCCGCGCTGCGAGCCGGGGAGCGCGAGGTACAGCTGGTCGCTGCGGATGTCGAGCAGTCCGTGACCGGCGTAGTAGACGAGCAGGGTGTCGGTGGCCCGCTCGGCCGCCGCGAGGATCGCGTCGATCACGGCCCCGGAGGACTCCGGGTTCCGGACCGGCGTGATCTGTGTCCCGGGCACACCCCAGATGTCGGTGTCCGCGAGGAGCTCGCCCAGCCTGGCCACGTTCTTCTGCACGGCGGGGAGCCCGGGCAGATGGTTGTACGCGTCGACGCCGATCAGGACGCAGGCGGACACTTTCGCCCGCCGCAGCCGCTCCTCGTCCGAGGCGCTCACGCGTCCCCCTCCGGGGGCGTGTCCGCGCCTTCCCGGGCGAGCTCCTCAAGCCGTTCCAGCGCGCGGCGCAGCGCGTCCGGGTCGCGCAGGTCGGCGGCGGAGAGCATGATGCCGTCCGCGGCCGAGTCCTCATCCGTGGCGGAGTCCTCGCCGGAGCCCTCGCGCGCGACCCGGAGCGCCCCGCGCGCCGCCCGCGCGTCCCGCCAGGAGATGACGGCGACGGCCAGCGCGCCCCAGTTCGGCCCGTGCTCCGCGAGCAGGCGCAGCACCTCGAAGGTCCCGCCCATCTCTCCGGGTGCGGGTTCGTCGCCCACGTCCTTGACCGTGATCCCCGTGCCGCGCAGCTCGCCGCCCTGCTCGGTCAGCCAGCGGGAGAGCGACCGGAACTCCAGCGCCTGCTGGGTGGGATCCGGTCCGTGCACCGACAGTCGTACGTACATGACGCACCCCCTCGACTGTGGCCGCAATCTCTCACGGCATGTGCCTGCTGCCCCCCGAGGGTACGGGAGTTGAGGCGGCCGCCGGGCCGGAAGCGCACGGCTCCCCGGCGCCCGCCGCCGGTCCGCCGTCGAGGTGGCGGACCCGGCCGGCGCCCACCCCCGCGATCCCCATGGGCACGCACAGCACCGTGAGCAGCACCAGCGGCACCGTCCAGCCGCCCGTCGCGTCGTGCAGGGCGCCGAGCAGGAACGGGCCCGCGGCGGCGAGGAGATAGCCCACGCCCTGCGCCATGCCGGACATCTCCGCGGCCCGCGCGCTGTCCGGGGCGCGCAGCACGATGACGGCGAGCGCGGTGGAGATGAGCAGCCCGCTGCCGAAGCCCTGCATGATCATCCAGGCGTACGCGCCGCCGACCGGGGCGATCGTCAGGCCGACGAGCGACGCGGCGAACAGCACGGATCCGCAGACGGCGAACGGGACTTGGGAGCGGACGCGGCCGACGAGCGCCGTGAACGCGAGCGAGCCGGTGATGCCGACGAGGCTCATCAGGGAGAGCATCCAGCCCGCCTCGGCGCTCGCCATGCCCTTGTCGGTGAGCAGCGCCGGGATCCACGCGGCGCAGGCGTAGTACACCAGCGACTGCAGGCCCATGAGCAGGGTGATCTGCCAGGCCAGGGGGGAGCGGCGCAGCGGCGGCCGCCCGGATGCCGCGGCCGGGTCCGCCGGGTCCGCCGGGTCCGCCGGAGCTGCGGCCGGGAGCGGGGCCTCCTGTGCGCGCCCGTGGCGCAGTTGGGGCAGCCAGAGCAGGAACGCCAGGGCCGACAGGACCGCCCAGACGCCGATCGCGCCCCGCCAGCCGAGCCCGAGCGCGTCCCCGACGGGCACGGTGACCCCGGCGGCGAGCGCCGCGCCGCAGAACAGGGCGACGGAGTAGAGGCCCATCATCAGGCCGGTCCGCTCCGGGAAGTGCCGCTTGATCACGCTCGGCACGAGCACGTTGGAGAGCGCGATCGCCGCCCCGAGCAGCGTCGTGCCCGCGAAGAGCGCGACCATGCCGGGCGCGAGGCGCAGGGATATGCCCGCGGTGAGCAGCAGCATCAGCGCGCCGAGGGCCCGGGTCATGCCGATGCGGCGGGCGAGCCGCGCGGCGAGCGGCGCGAGCAGGCCGAAGCAGAGGATCGGCAGCGTCGTGAGGAGCCCGGCGAGCGAGGAGCTCAGGCCGGTGTCGTGGCGGATCGTGTCCAGCTCCGGCGAGACCGAGACGACGCCGGGACGCAGGTTCATGGCGATGAGCAGCACACCCGCCGCGAGCAGCGGGGCACCCCCGACGGGGGCGGATCGGTTGGCACTTTGAGGCATGCCCGCCAACGTAACATCCCATGTTTGGGCGACGAAGACTGCCTGGTGGCGGCGGATGCCGGGATCCGTGGCGAGATCGTGGATTCATCTATGGGATATCTGGATGTGTGAGCGCGCGAGCGCACCCACGCGACGACCTCGCCGACGCCCTGGCCCGCCGTCAGTGCGCGCCGCCCGCCCGCTGACCCGCCTCGGTGACCCACTGCCGCAGGCTGTCCGGCGTCATCGGCTCACCGGCCCGCGCGGGGTGCACCGGCTCCCCGTCGAGCAGCACGGTCAGTCCGGTGGCCGAACTCCCTTGTGTGGGCGCCTGGTTGGACTTCGCCACCCAGCCGTTGTGCGCGCCCTCGTTGACGCACCGAGTGAACTTGTCGTCGGTCAGGCCGGTCACCATGCCCGCGAGGCGCAGGAGTTGGGGGTTGTCGTAGGCGGCGCCCGCGGCCTCGGCCGGCTGGTTGGCGAAGAGGATGTCGTGGTACGGCGTGAACTGCCCGGCGTCCTGGGCGCACGCCGCGGCGTTGGCGGCGCGCAGCGCCCCGCGGGCCTCCTGCCCCGCGTCCGTGCGGGACGTGAGGTGGTACTCCGTCTTCAACTGGCCGCTGTTCTCCAGCTCGTGGAGGACGTTGCGGTACGTCTTGTTGAAGTCCCCGCAGGGTGAGCAGCGGAAGTCCTCCCAGACGGTGAGCGTCGCGGGGGCCTTGGCGTTGCCGACGGGGATGAGTGAGCCGTCCTTGCCCGCGGCGCCGCCGGGCGGCGAGACCTGCTGTGTCGCGCTCGTCCCGGCCTCCTGCTCCGCGTCGTCGGCGCCCTTGCCCCCGTACGCGAGTGTCAGCAGGCCGAGGCCCAGGGCGCCCGCCACTCCGGCGGCGACCAGAAACACCCGGCGCCGTCGCTGCCGGGCGTCGATCCGCGCCATCTCCGCCGCGAGCCACGCACCGCGGCCGGTCTGCTGTTCCTGCAAGCTGTCGTCTCTCACCCCCGCAGGATCGGTGCGGGCGGCGGCCCGTCCCGCGAGGCGGCTCCGGCGGGACACCCTTTCGGTGGCATGGGTGGGGGGCGGGATCCGCCATGAGGCCCTGGTGAATCAGCCATCTTTGACGGCCTGTCCGGACTCTGTCTATAAAACCGGCATGCTGGTTTGTTAACGTGCTCTCGTTGTTCGCTCATGCCCGTTTCCCCACGATCGACGGGAGTCCATTCGTCGTGGCTACCTTCCTGTACAAACTGGGCCGCCTGGCCTTCCGGCGGCGAAAACTGATGCTCCTGCTGTGGGTGCTCGTCCTCGGCGGGGCCGGTTACGCGGCCTCCGCCGCGCCCGCCCCGCCCGCCGACACCTTCGCGATGCCCGGCACCGAATCCCAGAAAGCCTTCGACCTCCTGGAGCAGAAGTTCCCGGCGGCGAGCGCGGACGGCGGCACGGCGCGCGTCGTCGTGCGCGCGCCCAAGGGCGAGAAGATCACCGCGCCCGAGCAGAAGGCCAAGGTCGACAAGCTCGTCGCCGAGCTGGGCAAGGGCCCGCAGGTCGCCGGTGTCGCCGACCCCTTCGCGGCGAAGGCCGTCAGCAAGGACGGCACCACCGCGTACGCCTCCGTCACCTACAAGGTCCTCGGCACCGAGCTGACCGACAAGGCGCACGAGGCGCTCACCCAGGCGACCGACCGGGCCCGCGGCACGGGTCTCACCGTCGAGACCGGCGGTGACGCCGTCGAGGTCGAGGCGGCCATGGGCGGCAATGCCGAGAAGATCGGCGTCAGCATCGCCTTCGTCATCCTGCTGCTCACGATGGGCTCGCTCGTCGCCGCGGGCATGCCGCTCATCACCGCCCTGATCGGCGTGGGCGTCGGCATCTGCGGCATCACCGCCCTCGGCTCCACGCTCGGCCTGTCCAGCACCACCACGACGCTCGCCATGATGATCGGCCTCGCGGTCGGCATCGACTACGCGCTGTTCGTCGTCTCGCGCTACCGCGCGGAGATCGCCGAGGGGCGCCAGCCGGAGGACGCCGCGGGCCGGGCGACCGGAACGGCGGGTTCCGCGGTGGTCTTCGCCGGGCTCACGGTCGTCATCGCCCTCGCGGGCCTCGCGGTCGTCAACGTCCCGCTGCTCACCAAGATGGGCCTCGCGGCCGCGGGTACGGTCGCCGTCTCCGTGCTCATCGCCATCACCCTGGTCCCGGCCCTGCTCGGCATGGCCCGCTTCAAGGTGCTGCGCCGCAGGGACCGCAAGAAGTACGCGGGCAAGCCGCTCTCCGCGCGCCAGCAGCGGAAGCTCGCCAAGGCCGCCGCCCGCACCAAGCCGGTGCTCGGCGCGCGCTGGGCGGACTTCGTGGTGCGGCGCCCGCTGTCCATCCTGTTCCTCAGCGTCGTGGGTCTCGGTGCGGTGGCGGTGCCCGCGGCCAGCCTGGAACTCGGACTCCCGGACGAGGGCACCTATGCGCCGGACACCACCCAGCGCAAGGCGTACGACATCCTCGCCGACTCCTTCGGCGCCGGGTTCAGCGGCCCGCTGACCGTCACCGTCGACACCGCGGGCAAGGGCGCCGCCAAGGCCGCGGACCAGGTCGGCAAGGCGCTCGCCGCCCGGGACGGGGTGCAGCAGGTCGCCCCCGCCCAGGTGAACAAGAGCGGTGACACCGCGATCATCAGCGTGGTCCCGAAGACCGCGCCGGGCGACGAGAAGACGCGGGACCTGGTCAAGTCCATCCGCTCCGAAGCGGGTTCACTGGAGGCGAAGACCGGCTCCGAGATCCTCGTGACGGGCCAGACCGCCCTGTTCATCGACTTCTCGAAGACCCTGGACGACGCGCTGCTGCCGTACCTCGGCCTCATCGTCGGCCTGGCCTTCCTGCTCCTGATGCTGGTCTTCCGGTCGATCCTCGTCCCGCTCAAGGCGGCGCTCGGCTTCATCCTGTCGGTGGCCGCCGCGCTCGGCTCCGTGGTGGCCGTCTTCCAATGGGGCTGGCTGCAGGACGTGTTCGGCGTCGACCAGCCGGGTCCGGTGGTCAGCACCATGCCGATCTTCATGATCGGCGTCATGTTCGGCCTCGCGATGGACTACGAGGTCTTCCTCGTGACCCGGATGCGGGAGGCGTACGTGCACGGGGCGCACCCCAAGGACGCGATCGTCACCGGCTTCGGCCACAGCGGCCGGGTCGTGTGCGCCGCGGCGCTCATCATGATCAGCGTCTTCTCCGGCTTCATCATGGAGAACAACGACACGATCAAGATGATGGGCTTCGGCCTCGCGATCGCCGTGCTCTTCGACGCGTTCGTGGTCCGCATGGCCATCGTGCCGGCCGTTCTCGCGCTCCTCGGCAGGGGCGCCTGGTGGCTGCCGCGCTGGGTGAACGCGATCCTGCCGAACGTCGACGTGGAGGGCGAGGGGCTGCGCCGCCTCGACCCGCCGCAGGGCGCGGCGCACGGCGGGCAGCACTGGGTGGTGCCCGAGCAGGAGCGCTACCGCGAGCCCGTTCACTGAGTGTGAGCAGGTGAGCCGACGCGCGGCCCGGTGACTCGGTGGGTCACCGGGCCGTGGGTTTGGCAGAGTTCGGGCATCCGCACCCCCGCCGCACCGAGGAGCCCGCCCCATGCCCACCGCAGGCCGCCCCGCAGGCCACCCCGCCGGCCGCTTCACCGGCCGCGTCGCCGTCGTGACCGGAGCCGCCTCCGGCATCGGCGCCGCCACCGCCGAGCGCCTCGCCCAGGAAGGCGCCGCCGTCGTCCTCGCCGACCTGAACGCCGCCCGCGGTGACGCCGTCGCCGCCCGGATCCGGGACGCGGGCGGGCGCGCCCGGTCCGTACGGGCCGATGTCGCGGCCGCCGACGACTGGGATCAACTCATCGGTGCGGCACACGAGTTCGGTCCCGTCTCCGTCCTCGTCAGCAACGCCTTCACCAAGGACGTCGCCCCCGCCCACGAGCTCAGCCCCGACTCCTGGCGCCGGCAGCTCGACGTCAACCTCACCGGGAGCTTCCTCGGCTTCCGCGCCGCCCTGCCCGACCTGGCGGCCCACGAGGGCGCCGTCGTCCTCACCTCGTCCGTCCACGCCCACAAGGGCATCCCGGGCCATCCCGCCTACGCCGCGAGCAAGGGCGCGCTGCTCTCGCTCTGCGGCCAGCTCGCCGTCGAGTACGGGCCCCGGGTGCGGGTCAACGCCGTCCTGCCCGGCCCCATCCTGACCGCCGCCTGGGACGAGGTTCCGGAGGCGGACCGGGAGCGCAGCGTGGCCGGGACGGCGGCGCGGCGGTTCGGCACGCCCGAGGAGGTCGCGGCCGCCATCGCGTTCCTCGCGGCCGGCGAAGCCTCGTACATCACCGGCACCAGCCTCCTCGTGGACGGCGGCTGGAGCGTGGTGAAGGAGTCCGCGTAAGCAGGGTCGCCAAGGTCAACTTTCCCTGGCGTACGCCCTGTTGGCCGGACCGCCCGGCGGACCTACTCTGAAATCCGCCTGAGGGGGTCGCATGAGCGGACGCAGCGAGCGGAGCCGGAGCGCACAGCAGCCCTACGGGAAGGACGGCGAGCCGCGCGGGAGGCCGGGGAAGCCGGGAAGAGGTGAGCGGCTCGCGGACTGGGCGGACGGCCGCCTCGGGATCAACACCCTGGCCAAGGCCCAGATGCGCAAGATCTTCCCCGACCACTGGTCCTTCATGTTCGGCGAGATCTGTCTCTACAGCTTTCTGATCCTCATCCTCACCGGCATCTACCTCACGCTGTTCTTCGAGCCCAGCGGCGTCGAGGTCGTCTACGACGGCTCGTACGTCCCGCTCAAGGGCATCACCATGACGCGGGCCTACGAGTCCACCGTCGACATCAGCATGGAGGTGCGCGGCGGGCTGCTCATCCGGCAGATCCACCACTGGGCGGCCCTCGTCTTCGTCGCCGGGATGCTCGTGCACATGATGCGGGTGTTCTTCACCGGCGCCTTCCGCAAGCCGCGCGAGATCAACTGGCTGTTCGGCTGGACCCTGTTGATGCTCGGCCTGATCACGGGGCTCACCGGCTACTCGCTTCCCGACGACATGCTCTCCGGCACCGGCATCCGCTTCGCGCAGGGCGCCATCCTGTCGATCCCGGTCGTGGGGACGTATCTGGCGATGTTCCTGTTCGGCGGGGAGTTCCCCGGGCACGACATCATCTCGCGCCTCTATCCCATCCACGTCCTGCTGCTGCCCGGCATCATGCTGGGGATCGTGGTGGCCCATCTGATCCTGGTCTTCTACCACAAGCACACCCAGTTCGCCGGGCCCGGAAGGACCGAGAAGAACGTGGTCGGGGCGCCCTTCCTGCCCATCTACATCGCCAAGGCGGGCGGCTTCTTCTTCCTGGTCTTCGGGGTGCTCGCGATCATGGGCGCGGTCGCCACCATCAACCCGGTGTTCGCGATCGGGCCCTACCGGCCCGACCTCGTCTCCACCGGCGCCCAGCCCGACTGGTATCTGGGCTTCTCGGAAGGGCTGATCCGCGTGATGCCCAGCTGGGAGATCAACATCGCGGGCCACACCGCCGAGTTGGGGGTCTTCATCCCCTTCATGCTCTTCCCGCTCATCATGGCGGCGATCGCCGTCTACCCCTTCGTCGAGGCATGGGTCACCGGCGACAAACGCGAGCACCACATCGCCGACCGGCCCCGCAACGCCCCGGTGCGCACCGGCATCGGCGTGGCCTGGCTGACCCTGTACGGGGTCCTGATGATCGGCGGCGGCAACGACCTGTGGGCCACCCACTTCCGGCTGTCCATCAACGCCATCACGTGGTTCGTGCGCATCGCCGTCTTCGTCGCGCCCGCCCTCGCCTTCTTCGTCACCCACCGGTTCTGTCTGGGACTGCAGCGCCGCGACCGCGAGAAGGCGCTGCACGGCAGGGAGAGCGGACTCATCAAACGGCTGCCGCACGGCGAGTACGTGGAGGTCCACGAGCCGCTCACCCAGGCCGAGTTGTACACCCTGACCGCACATGAGCAGATCACGCCGTACGAGGTCGGTCCGCTCGTCGACGAGCACGGCGTGGCCCGCCCGGTGACCCGGGGCATGCGGCTGCGGGCCCGGCTCGCCAAGGCCATGTACGGGCCGGGCGCCCAGGTGGCCAAGCCCACCGCCGAGGAGTACCTGCAGGTGCACCGGGGTGAGGGGACTCACCACTGACCGGGGCGGAGATCGGGATAGCCTCGCAAGGGTGATGGCATCCAGAGACGCAGCGGACGGACCGGGACGGCACGGCGACTCCCCGCAGGGGCCGACGCTGTTCGGCATCAGCGATCTGCATGTCGCCCACGACGACAACAAGAAGTTCCTGGACACGCTCCGGCCGCGGAGCGAGGGGGACTGGCTGATCGTCGCGGGCGACACCGCGGAGACCATGGCCGACGTCGAGTGGGCCCTGCGGATCCTCACGAGCCGCTTCGCCAAGGTGGTGTGGGTGCCCGGCAACCACGAGCTGTGGACGCCCAAGGGGGACCCGGTCCAGCTGCGCGGCGAGGCCCGCTACCGCCATCTCGTCGAGTTGTGCCGGGAGTTGGGCGCCGTCACCCCGGAGGACCCCTACCCGGTGTGGCGCGGCGCGGGCGGCCCGGTCACCGTGGCACCCCTCTTCCTGCTCTACGACTACACGTTCCGGCCCACCGGCACGCACGGGAAGGAAGACGCCCTGGCGGCGGCCCACGAGTCCGGCGTGGTCTGCACCGACGAGTTCCTGCTCCACCCCGACCCGCACCCCACCCGGGACGCCTGGTGCCGTGAGCGGGTGCGGATCACCCAGGAGCGGCTCGACGGGCTCGACCCCGGGCTGCCCAGCATCCTCGTCAACCACTGGCCGCTGCGGCGCGAGCCCACCGACGTCCTGCACTACCCCGAGTTCGCGCTCTGGTGCGGCACCGAACTGACCGCCGACTGGCACCTGAAGTACCGCGCCGAAGCAGTCGTCTACGGCCACCTCCACATCCCCCGGCGCACCCGCTACGACGGCGTCCGCTTCGAGGAGGTCTCCGTCGGCTACCCGCGCGAGTGGCGGCGGGAGCGCCACCCGCGGCCGGGCCTGCGGCCGATCCTGCCCGCGCTCCCGGCCGGGGCGCGCTGGAACGACTGAGCTCCCGCGGCCGCGGCGGCTCCCCGACTCCCGTACTGCGGCTCCTCAACTCCCTTACTACTGGCCGGAGTCCTGCCGCGACGTCGTCTCCGGCCGGTGCGCGAGCAGCTGGGCCAGGCCCCGGCGGGTCGCCGCGATCACCACGCGGTCCTGCGGGCGCAGCACGTAGTCGGGGTCGAGCTGCCAGGTCAGGCCGGGGGAGCGGGCCGAGGTGCGGGAGTGCTCGGCGGCCGCGTCCCGCTCGGAGGTGTCCAGGGCGAGCACCCGCCAGGCACCCGGCCGGAACGTCTCGGAGACCTTGCGGCCCACCAGGGACGGCTGGCCCGCGCAGTCGACCGCCGCGAGGAGCAGCACCGCGCGCTCGACCGGGATGGCGCCCAGGATCTGACGTCCCATCATGGCGCCCGCGAACGCCGGGGCCGCGAGCGTGGACACGCTGCGGCTGCGGGTCAGGGCGTGCGGATGCGCGGCGCGCAGGGTGCGGTAGACGGCGGTCGCGAACGCGTCGTCGTACAGGCGCAGGACCACCCGGAGCCGGGGCCTGACCGAGCGGGCGATCAGCGCGGCCTCCAGGTTGATGGTGTCCGCGCTGGTGAGGGCGAGCAGTGCGTGCGCCCGGTGGATCTTCGCCGCCTCCAGGACGCCCTCCTCGGTGACGTCGCCGATGACGGTGGGCACGCGAAGGCGGCGCGCGAGCGAGACACCGCGCGCCTCCGGGTCGGCCTCCACGCACACCACGGGGATGTCGAGGTCGCGCAGCCGGGCCAGCACCCGGGTGCCGACCTTGCCGAGGCCGAGCAGCACCACGTGGCCGGAGAGGCCGCGCGGCGGACGGCGCAGCGAGGACGCCGAGCGGAAGGTGCCGAGCGCCTCCAGGACGGCGGCGAAGATGACCGGCAGGAGCAGCAACCCGACCAGGGCGGACAGGAGTTGGAGCACCTTGCGGGCGGCGTCCTCGTCCTTCGCGGGGTCGTTGATGGCGAAGAAGTCGAGCAGCGTCAGATAGGTGGCGTGCAGCGGGTTGTCGCCCGCTGTGGCCATCGAGGCAATCGCCATCGCGAGGACCGCGCCGACGAGTCCGGCGAGCGACCAGCGCAGGCGGCGCGAGAAGAGCGAGCCGAAGGGCACGCCGCGGCCCGCGAAGCGGCCCCCGCCCGAGGAGGGCGTCTCGTACGCGACCGTCTGCAGGACCAGGGCGCCCCGGGTCGTGTCGGCGGCCACCGTCGCGTCGTCGGGGAGCAGCCGGGGGCCGGTGTCGCCGCTCGGGTCGGCCGAACCCTCCGCGCCCGCCGGGTCGTTGGCGGTCGCCGAGAGCAGCGCGAGCGTGGCGATGCCGGGGGCGCCGCGCCCCGCGGCGGTCGGCGGGGGCTGCTCCACGGCGCGCAGCAGCAGCCCGTCGGCGTGCACGACCTTGTGGGTCCCGGTGAGGGCGGTCGCCGCGAGGGCCGGGGCCGCCGTGTCCGCGTCGGACAGGACGGTGACCGAGGCGTCACCCACGTCCAGGCCCGCGACCGCGGCTGCCTGCCCGAGCAGCTCCTCCAGATACTGGCCGAGCTTGCGGTTGTAGAGCCGGATCACCAGGCGAAGGCGGGGGTTGATGCGGCGGGCGGCGAGCGCGGCCCGGATGTTGGTCTCGTCCTCGTCGTGGACCAGCGCGAGGGCGGCGGCCTGTGCGAGCCCGGCCTCGGCGAGCACGTCGTCGGAGAGCTCGACGGCCTCCATCACGCGCGGCGCGAGCTCGTCCGCGCTCTCGCCGCCGTTCGTTCCGCTTCCGTTCCCGTTGCCGGTGGTGCGGGCGGTGACGGCGGCGGTGATGCGGCCGAGGAGCGCGGTCGTGGTGGTGCGCCGGGCCCGTCCGGCCGCGGGGGCGGGACGCGCGGGCGGCACGACGAGCACGACCTGCTCGCGGTAGACCCCGCGCAGCTCGGCGGCGAGCCGGTGCGCGAGGGCGCCCGCGCCGCAGACGACCATGTGCCCGGTCAGGGGCAACGGGGCGCGGGGTGGGGGGAGTGCGGTAGCGGAGGACACATGGTCGAAGATGCCGCAGCGGGGGTGGCGGTTCCCGGCGGCGCGCCCGCGCGGGCACGGCCGTCGTCGCAGGCGGCCGCCCCTGTGGCAGGTCGGACGCGTCGCCCTGGCGGCGGACGGTGTAGCAGTCACCTACCCAAGTGCCGTTCGGATACGGTGAGTTCGACGTTCAACAGGCCGGTCCGGGAGGCGATTGCTGATGGCGGATGCGACGACGACGTGGGAGTTCACCGACGACCGGGGGCAGACGGTGCGCACGGCACGGCGCCCCGAACGGGTCCTGGCCTACATACGGGCGGGCGCGGCGCTGTGGGACCTGGGGCGGCCCCCGGCCGGGGTGTACGGGTCCGGCCACGACGGGGCCGGACCCGACCCCGTCAAGGCGGGCGAGATGGGACCGCTCCGGGTTCCGTATCTCGGTGCCGGGGCCGGGCTCGACGCGGCGGCGCTGCGCGCGGCGGACGCCGACCTCGTGGTCGACGTGACCTATGACGGCGAGCGGACCTACGCGGTGGACGAGGACGCCGCCCGCGCCGCCGGGCTGCCCGTCCTCGCCCTCGCGGTGGGCGGCGACGTCACCCTGACCGGCCTGCTCGCCCGCTTCGCCGAGCTCGCGGCCGCGCTCGGCGAGCCCGGTGAGCCCCAAGCCGCGGGCGGTCGGGCGCAGTTGACCGCCGCCGAGAGTGCCGTGCGGGCCGCGGCCTCCGGGACGCAGTCGCCGCGCGTCCTGGTGCTGTCGGCCGCGGGCGGCGACCAGGTGCACCTGGCGCGCCCCGAAGCCTGGCCGGAGCTGCGCCATCTCGCGGGCCTGGGCGTCCAGTTGGCCGACCCCGGCCCCGGTGGCGGGGCCAACTGGCTGACGACGACGTGGGACCGCGCCCTGGACCTGGGTGCGGACCTGGTCCTCGCGGACAGCCGGGGCAACGCGACGCCGCCCGCCGAGCTCGAGGAGCTGCCCGCGTGGCGGGAGCTCACCGCGCGCTCGCTGCGGGAGCCCTGGAACCCCGAACTGCCGCCCAGCGAGACGGCGTACGCGGCCTTCCTGCGCTCGGTCGCGGACGCCCTGGAGATCCTCCGGGACAAGCGCGGCTCGGCCTGAGACCTCGGGCCGGAGGGCGTGGTCCGCGGCCGCCCGGGCGCGACGCGGGCCGCGCCCCGACAGCGGAGGCTGTCGCGCCGCGGAACCGGAGGCCACCGTGGAGCGCCGCGCCCGGCACCCGGCCCTCATGCGGACTTTCCGCTTCCTGTCCCGAGTCTGTTTTGTCCGTCCTGCGAGGTGAACGCGGCGGCCTACGGTCCCGTACAGCGGCTCCACCAGGAATGAACGTGTGCGCATCGGCGTGCAGTGTTCGGCCTCTCGTTCTCCGCACGTACGGAAGGAACTGCCCGATGACCACCGTCACCAGCCTCGTCGACCAGTGGAACATCCACCCGCACCACACCTGGCTGCGCGGGGAGCGACCCGAGCAGCCGGTCGTGTTCAACGAGCAGGCCCAGATGTGGAACGTCTACGGGTACGACGAGGTGCAGGAGATCCTCACCAACCCGATGACGTTCTCCTCCGACACGACCGGTCTCCTCTCCGTCGAGGTCGACGCCTCGCTGATGGAGGGGAACATCATGCTGACGGACCCGCCCGGCCACACCAGGCTGCGCAAGCTCGTCAGCAACGCCTTCACCCCGAAGGTGGTCGCCGACCTCGAGCCGAAGATCGTCCGGCTCGCCAACGAGCTGCTCGACCAGGTGCAGGGGCAGGACCGGATCGAGCTGGTCAGCGCCCTCGCGTACCCGCTGCCCATCATCGTCATCGCCGAGCTGCTCGGCGTGCCCGCCTCCGACCGGGACCTCTTCCGGGGCTGGGTCGAGGCGGCGATGGAGAACTCCATCGAGATGATCAAGACCGAGCGGGGTGAGGAGGAGGACCGCGCCTACGAGGAGCAGATGGACAAGACCAACAAGCTGCTCGACTATCTGCGCGGCCATGTCGCCGAGCGCCGCAAGAGCCCGCGCGAGGACCTGCTGTCGCGGCTCGTCCAGGTCGAGGCCGGGGGCGAGGGCAAGCGGCTCAGCGACAACGAGATCGTGAACTTCGCCTACATCCTGCTGGTCGCCGGGCACATCACCACCACGATGCTGATCGGCAACACGGTGCTCTGCCTCGACGCCCACCCGGAACAGGACGCGCTGGTGCGCGCGGACCGCTCGCGGCTGCCGGGCGTCATCGAGGAGTCGCTGCGCTTCCTGAGCCCCTTCACGCTCGCCCTGCGCGGCGCCACCGAGGAGGTGGAGATCGCGGGGCAGCGGATCTCGCCCGGCAAGATGATCATGGTCTGGATGTCGGCGGCCAACCGCGACCCGCGCCGTTTCGAGCGCCCCGACGTCTTCGACCCGACGCGGGCGCCCAACCCCCACCTCGGCTTCGGCCGTGGCGTGCACTTCTGCCTCGGGGCGCCGCTGGCCCGCCTGGAGGGGCGGCTCGTCATGGACATCCTCCTCGACCGCTTCCCGGTGCTGCGCACGGACCCCGCGACGCCGCCGTCCTTCCTGGCGGCCGACCACATGACGGGTGCCAAGCACCTGCCGCTGATCACGACCGCCTAGGCGGCGCGCATCGGCGTGCGGATCCGGCCATGACGCCGGCCGGCCGGATCCGCGCCAACTGGCCGTTCCCGGGGGCGCATCGAGCGACCCCGGGATTCTGCTGTCCGGAAATCAACTTTCCCTTCTTGCGAGGCGTGCGCACGTGCATGCCTCTCTCGTACGGTGCCTGCATATGCAACGCTGTGCGCACGTCCGCACGGCGTTCGCCCCCTCGTGTACCGCACGCATGAAAGGGCAAGCCCGATGACTTCCCTCGCCGAACAGTGGGCCATCCACCCCCACCACACCTGGCTGCACGGCCAACGACCCGAGCACCCCGTCCAGTTCGACGAGCAGGCCCAGATGTGGAACGTCTACGGCTACGACGAGGCGCAGGAGATCTTCGCGGACCCGGTGACGTTCTCGTCCAACACCGCTGGGCTCCTCTCCGTCGAGGTCGACCCGGCGCTGATGGAGGGCAACGTCCTGCAGATGGACCCGCCGGGCCACCAGAAGCTGCGCGAGCTGGTCAGCAGCGCCTTCACCCCGAAGATGATCGCCGCCCTCGAACCGCGGATCGCCGAGCTCACCCACCAACTCCTCGACCAGGTACAGGGCCAGGACCGGATCGAGCTCGTCGGCGACCTCGCCTACCCGCTGCCCGTGATCGTCATCGCCGAGCTGCTCGGCGTGCCCGCCTCCGACCGCGACCTCTTCCGGGGCTGGGTCGAGCGCGCGATGGAGGCATCCGACGAACTCCTGAAGACCGAGCGGGGCGAGGAGCAGGAGCGCGCCCTCGAAGTGCAGATGGCGGAGTCCATGAAGCTCCTCGACTATCTGCGCGGGCACGTCGCCGAGCGCCGCAGGAGCCCGCGCGAGGACCTCCTGACGAAGCTCGTCGAGGCCGAGATCGACGGGCAGCGGCTCAACGACAACGAGGTGGTGAACTTCGCCAACGTCCTCCTGGTCGCCGGGCACATCACCACCACGATGCTCATCGGCAACACCGTCCTCTGCCTGGACGCGAACCCCGAACAGGACGCCCTGCTGCGCGCGGACCGCTCCCGGCTCCCCGGCGTCATCGAGGAGTCGCTGCGCTTCCTGAGCCCCTTCACGCTCGCCCTGCGCGGCGCCACCAAGGAGGTCGAGGTCGGGGGCCGGCGCATCCCGCCGGGGCAGATGATCATGCTCTGGCTGTCGGCGGCCAACCGCGACCCGCGGCAGTTCGAGCGCCCGGACGTCTTCGACCCGACGCGGACGCCCAACGCCCACCTCGGCTTCGGCCGCGGCGTGCACTTCTGTCTGGGCGCGCCCCTGGGCCGACTTGAGGGCCGGATCGTCATGGACATCCTCCTCGACCGCTTCCCGGTGCTGCGCACGGACCCCGCGACGCCGCCCGCGTTCATGCAGGCCGAGCACCTCACGGGGGTGAAGAGCCTGCCGCTGCACACCCGCGCGTGAGCGGCAGATGCACACCCGCTGTGAGCGGCAGACGCACACCCGCGCGTGAACGGCAGACCCGGGCGGCGCCTCACCGGCCTCACGCGGACAGCTGCTCCGAGGCGGCGCCCCACTGCCGCAGCCACGCCGGGCGGACCACCTCCGTGCCGGGGCCCGACGGCAGCGGCAGCGGGCGGTGGCCGAGGTCCTCCTGGCGGTAGCGGCGGCAGCAGCGGTGCCAGGTGAGGATCCCGGCCATCCAGTTCCGCAGCTGCCGCACATGGCCGTCCAGGACGGCGCGATGCTCCTCGGACAGCCCGAAGTCCTCGTAAAGCTGCGGCAGTTCATGCGCCGCGACGTGCTGGAACTGGCTCATCCGGGAGCGCATCAGGTCGTCGATGACGCCGACGGCCGTCGGGTAGTCGCAGCCGAAGAAGTTCTGCACGACCAGGACGCCGTTGTGCAGCTCGCCCTCGTACTCGATCTCCTTCTGGTACGAGAAGAGGTCGTTGGTCAGCGTCGCGTAGTCGATCGCCGCGTTCTCCAGGTTCCGGACCGGGCCGCTGCCGTACACCTCCGGCGGGATCCCGACCGGGTGGCCGAGGCGGGCGAGGCTCAGCGTGAGGTCGGAGCCGAAGGTGCTGCGGCGCATCTCGATGTAGTCGACGGGGTCCGGGATCCGGTGCCGCGCGTGGTTGTCCAGCTCCCACAGCCAGCTGTCGAGCATCACCTCCACGGACTCCCGGAAGGTGCGCCGTGCCGCCTCGTCCATGGTGGCCGTGGTGCGCGCCCACAGATCGGCCAGGCCCCGCTCCAGGGCGTTGAGCGGCGCAGGGGTCTCGCCGCCGGACGAGGCCAACGGCATGAGGAGCAGCAGCCGTTCATTGCACAGCCTCGCCCCCGCGAGGTCGCGGGTCCTGCCGAAGGCCACCGGGTAGTAGTCGTCCCCGTACGTTCCCCAGGTGAGCCAGTGCGAGCCCAGGTCGAGCGCCGCCGGGTCGGCCTCGGGGTGCAGGCCCGCGGCGCACAGCGGGAAGTCGTAGCCGGCGAGCCTGCGCGCGTCCCAGACGCCCGACGCGGGCACGCCCGGCTGGGGGCGGAGCATGCCCATCGCGTCGGCCCACGCGATGCAGCGGGGGCGGGCGGCGTCCAGGTGCGGGCTGAGCCTGGTCGTGAACGGCATGTCGAAGACGGGGAGTTGTGACGGGCCCACGCGCTGGAAGGGCGTGTGCGTGTGGGCGCGCAGCCGCTCGGCGCCGACCGTGGCGAGCAGCGCCCGCACGCCGGCGGCGGACGTGCCCGGGCCGGTGGGCGCGGGCAGCCCCGAACGCGCCGCCGCACCACCGCCGTTCATGTACCGGCTGGAGCGCAGATGCCACTCGTGCCCGCCCGACTGCCAGTCCTGCAGCCCCTTCGCGTACGTGAGGACGTCCGCGCACTCGTGCGGCGTGAGGCCCTTCTCCGCGAAGAGCGGCGGCAGTTCGGTGAGCGTCGTGTTCTCGAACTGGTGCATGCGCGAGGTCAGGATGTCGTTGACCGTGTCGGCGGCCTCCTGCGTGGTGCAGCCGAGGAAGGTCTCCAGGACGAGCACGCCGTTGCTGAGCTCGCCCTCATCCTCGATCTCGCGCTGGTACGAGAACAGGTCGTTGCGCAGGTGCACCGCGTCCGAAAACGTGTCCTTGAGGACGCGCAGGGGCCTCGATCCGGCCACGGACGCCGGGACTTCGGCGCCCGTCGCGTACTCCACGAGCCCCGCCGACCAGGGGGCGCCGCCGACCTTGCGGCGCATCTCGATGTACTCGACGGGGTTGGCCACGCGGTGCGCGTTGATGTTCGAGAGCTCCCACAGGGACTCGTTGAGGAGATTCTCCGTGCTGCGTGCGAACCGGGCCCGCCAGGCGGGGGACATGTGCGGGACCGTGCGCGCCCAGAGGTCGGCGAGGCCCGCCTCGACCGGGTTCTCCGGCGCCGGCACGGGTGTGCCCGGGTCCATCGGCATGAACGCGGGCAGCCGGTCCAGGTACGCCTTGCCGCCCGTGCGGTCCTGGCTGCGCTTGAACAGTTCGAGGAAGTGGTCGTCGAAGAAGAAGACCCACACGTACCAGTCGGTGACCAGCGAGAGCGCGGGGCCGTCGCAGTCGGGGTGGGTGTACGCGCACAGCAGGGCGTAGTCGTGCGCGTCCAGGTCGCGCTCCTCCCAGACGCCCGACCCCTCCAGCATCCCCATGCCGCGCGCCCACTTCTTGGAGTGCTGCCGGGCCTCTTCCACATGGGGGTTGAGGCGGGCGGGGTGCACCAGGTAGAAGTCGGGCAGTTCGAAGGGCTGCGACATGTCGCGGTCTCTCCTCGCGGGGCGTGGTGGTGAACGGGCAGCCCCGAGCATGTCCCGCGCGAAACCCGTCGACGCCGTGGGCGACCGCTTGTCACACCATTGCGTGATCTTCGTTCTGGATCGCTCGAACAAGACCCGTCACCAGGTCCGCCCGCTCGGCCATCGCGTCGACCACCAGGTACTCGTGGTCGGCGTGGGCGCCGCCCCCGACCGCGCCGAGCCCGTCGAGCGTGGGCACGCCGAGCGCGGCCGTGAAGTTGCCGTCGCTGCCGCCGCCGACGGCCACGCCCTCGATGCCCGGCAGCAGCCGCCGGGCCAGCGCGAAGAGCCCGGCCGACGCGGACTCGGGCATGGGCGGCCGCCCGACGGAACCCTCGACCGAGATCCGGGCCCCGTCCAGATGCGGGGTGAGCGCGGCGAACGCGGCCTCGATCCGGTCCTTCTCGGCGGCCGACTCCACGCGCACGTCGACGACGATGCTCGCCGCCGCGGGCACCACGTTGTCGAGGGTCCCCGCGGAGGCGACGGTCGGGGTGACGGTCGTGCCGATCTCCGGGCGGCCGAGCGCCGCGATGTCCAGGACCTGACGGGCCGCCTCGACCAGGGCGTTGACCCCGGCCTCGGGTTCGAGCCCGGCGTGCGAGGCTCGCCCCGTCACGGTCACCTCGAAGGTCCCGCACCCCTTGCGCCCGGTCTTCAGGCCGCCCCCGTCGGCGGCCCCCTCGAAGACCAGCACCGCGCCGCACGCCCGGGCCCGCTCCTCGATGAGCGCGCGGGAGGCGCGGGAGCCGACCTCCTCGTCGGCGGTCACCAGGATCTCCACGCCCGCCAGGTCGTCGAGCGCGGCGAGCCCGTGCACCGCCTGCACGAGGCCGCCCAGCATGTCGAAGACGCCGGGCCCGGTCGCCTTGCCGTCCGCGACCGTGAACGGGCGCCGCTCCAGGGTCCCGAGCGGAAAGACCGTGTCGTGGTGGCCGAGGATCAGCACCTTCGGCTCCCCGCCGCCCGACCAGCGCACCTGTGTCCCGCCCGGACTCTCCACCAGCGTCGCCCGCCCGCCGAGCCGGCTCTCGATGACGTTCGCCACGGCCTTCGCGGAGGTGGCGAGGGCGTCGAGGTCGCGCGAGGGCGACTCGATCCCGACGAGCGCCCTGAGGTCTTCGATCATCGCGTCGACGCGCACGCCGACGGCCTGGTGCCTGGTCACGCGGCCAGGGTACGGGGCGCACGCACTTACCCGATGATGAGCCACTGACTGATGTGCCAGTCAGCAGCGCAATCCGTTGTCACGAAAGGGGAGTGTGAGCCTCGTATTGCGTTGAGCACAATGCCCGGCTAGCGTGGCCGACCATGCAGCACGACGCCGAGGTCCCGGTCCGCGTCCGCGAGGTCATCGCCGCCGCCGGTGTGAGCCAGCGCGAGTTCGCGCGGCGGATCGTCATGGATCCGTCGAAGCTCTCGCGCTCCCTCGGCGGCAGCAGGCGCTTCACCGCGGCCGAGCTCGCGCGCATCGCCGACGAGGGCGGCGTGGACGCGGGCTGGCTGCTCGGTGTGGGGGGCGCCCCGGGGACTGGGTCTGGGGCCAGGTCTGGGGCAGGGACAGGTGCAGGGCTGGGTGCAGGGCCGGTGTCGGCAGCGGGGCGCACGGGTGCGCGGGCCCCAGGGGGCGCCGCTCCCGAGGGCGGGCGCGCGCTGCAGATCGTGCGCGAGACCGTCCGGCTCATCGCCGAGCGCGGCTTCCACGCCGTGCGCGTCCAGGACATCGCCGCCGCCTGCGCCACCAGCACCGCCGCCATCCACTACCACTTCCCCGGCCGCGACGACCTCCTGGAGGCCGCCGTGCGCTGGTGCATGGACGAGGACACCGCACGCAGAGCCGTCCGGATCGCCGAGGCCGCCGATGTGGCCGACGAACTGCGGCAGTTGATCGAGCTGCAGATCCCGCGCACCGAGCAGCAGCGGGCGCAGTGGAGCGTCTGGCTCGACCTGTGGGCGGAGGCCGCCCGCTCCACCGCCGTCGGGCGCCTGCACGCCGACTACTACCGCCAGTGGCGCACCACGGTCGCCGACGTCATCCGGCGCGGCGTCGCCGACGGCGCCTTCCGGCTCGTCGACCCGCAGGCCGCGGCGCTGCGCCTGACCGCGCTCATCGACGGCCTCGCCGCCCAGGTGCTCGCCGGCGGCCCCGAAGCCCCCGGCACCCGCCCCGACGACATGCACGAGGCCCTCGTCCAGTACGTCGACGCGACCCTGACGGCGCGCTGACCCACGTACGAGAACAAACCGGCACACCCGACCGCGAACCCCGAGCACACACTCAACACCCCACCCCCGAGGGAGAGTTCCGCATGCCCGTGAACGAGAACGTCATCATCACCTGCGCCCTGACCGGCGCGGGCGACACGGTGCGCAAGAGCCCGCACGTGCCCGTCACGCCCGAGCAGATAGCCGGCTCCGCCGTCGAGGCCGCCGAGGCGGGGGCCGCCGTCGTGCACATCCACGTGCGCGACCCCGAGACCGGCGACCCCTCGCGCGACCCGCGGCTCTACCGCGAGGTCGTCGAGCGGATCAAGGAGACCGGCACCGACGTCGTCATCAACCTCACCGCGGGCATGGGCGGCGACCTCGTCATCGACCCCGCCCAGCCCCTCAAGGACCTCGGCGAGCTGCCCGGCACCGACCTCGTCGGCGGCCTCGACCGGCTCCCGCACGTCGAGGACCTGCTGCCCGACATCTGCACCCTCGACTGCGGCTCCCTCAACTTCGGCGACAACCTCTACATCTCGACGCCCGACATGCTGCGCCAGGGTGCCAGGCGCATCCAGGAGCTGGGCGTGCGGCCCGAGTTGGAGATCTTCGACACCGGGCAGCTCTGGTTCGCCAAGCAGCTCATCGAGGAAGGGCTGCTCGACAGCCCCACCGTCTTCCAGCTGTGCATGGGCATCCCGTGGGGCGCGCCCGCCGACCCGGGCGTCCTGCAGTCCATGGTCAACATGCTGCCCGAGGGCGCCCAGTGGGCCAGCTTCGCGCTCGGCCGCATGCAGATGCCGTGGGTCGCGCAGTCCATCCTGCTCGGCGGCCAGGTCCGCGTCGGCCTGGAGGACAACCTCTACCTCGGCAAGGGCAACAAGGTCAGCAACGCCCAACTCGTCGAGCGCGCCGTGCAGATCACCGAGAACCTCGGCTCGCGCGTCGCTACGCCGGACGAGGCCCGCCTGCGGCTCGGCCTCAAGCCCCGTTCCTGACCTCCTCGGCTCTCCACCCCTCAACTCTCCACCCCTGAACTCCGCGGAGGACCGCACCATGACCGGCACCAACCCCCCTGAAGAAGTCCGCCGCGTCGCCTGCATAGGCGCCGGAGTCATCGGCGGCGGCTGGGTCGCCCACTTCCTGGCCCGTGGCTACGACGTCACCGCCTGGGACCCGGCCCCCGACGCCGAGCAGAAGCTGCGCCGCCTCGTCGACGCCGCCTGGCCCGCGCTCACCCAGCTGGGCCTCGCCGACGGCGCGTCCCGCGACCGGCTCACCGTCGCCGCGACCCTCGAAGAGGCCGTCGCCGACGCCCAGTTCGTGCAGGAGAGCGCCCCCGAGAAACTCGAGCTCAAGCGCGAGCTGCTCGCGCAGCTGGCGGCCGCCGCGCCCGCCGAGACCGTCATCGCCTCCTCCACCTCCGGCTACCCGATGACCGACATGCAGACCGAGGCGGCCGACCCCGGACGCCTCGTCGTCGGGCACCCCTTCAACCCGCCCTACCTCATCCCGCTCGTGGAGGTCGTCGGCGGCGAGCGCACCGACCAGGCGGCCGTGGCCTGGGCGTCGCGCTTCTACGAGGTGGCGGGCAAGTCCGTCATCACCATGGACCGCGAGGTCCCCGGCTTCATCGCCAACCGCCTCCAGGAGGCCCTGTGGCGGGAGGCCCTGCACATGGTCGCCAACGGCGAGGCCACCGTGAAGGAGATCGACGACTCCATCACCGAGGGGCCGGGGCTGCGCTGGGCGTTCATGGGCCCCATGCTCACCTTCGCGCTCGCGGGCGGCGAGGGCGGCATGGCGCACATGCTCGACCACTTCGGCCCGTCCCTGAAGTCCCCGTGGACGCGCCTTGAGGCCCCCGAACTCGACAAGCAGCTCTACGACGCCGTGGTCGCCGGCTGCGACGAGGCGGCGGACGGCCGCACCATCGCCGACCTCGTGGCCGAGCGCGACCAGGGCGTCATCGACGTCCTGCGCGCCACCGGACGCCTGAACGGAGGCACGAAGTGACCGAGCCCCTGCCGCTGCTCCGCCGGCAGGTCCGCCCCGAGTGGATCGACTACAACGGCCACATGAGCGAGGCGTTCTACGTACTCGTCTTCGGCTACGCCACCGACGCCATGATGATCGAGACCGGCCTGCACGCGGGCTACCGCGAGTCCACCGGCTGCTCGCTCTACACGGTCGAGGCGCATGTGCGGTACCTGAACGACGTCCCCGAGGGCGCCCATCTCGCGGTCCGCACCCGGCTGTTGGGCGCGGACGCCAAGAAGGCCCGCTTCGCGCACGAGATGTACGTGGTCGAGGACGCGACGGCCGAGCCCGCACCGGACGCCGCACCGGTGGCCACCACCGAGCTGCTCGCGCTCCACGTCGACCAGCAGGCGGGCCGCTCCGCCCCCTTCCCGGACGACGTACGGGAGCGGCTCACCGCACGCGTGGAGGCGGCGCCGGAGTGGGCGGGGCGGTCGATCGTGGCGGTGGGAACGGCCTGAGGACGGTGAGGGTGGGGACACCCTGAGGGGCGTACGGGGTCGGCTCCGGGTGCGTCTCCGGGGCATCCCGGATGGGCGCGGCGTGATCGCCGGGGAGCATGGGATCCATGACCTCTTCATGGCTTTCACGGCGTTCGCTCGTGCGCGGATCGCTGGCCGGCGCGGCGCTGGCGGCAGCGGGAAGTGCCGTGCCGCACACGGCGGTCGGCCTGGGCCGCCGCCCGCTGGACACCCGCGCCCTGCGGGCCGCCCTCTCCGACCTCGCGCACCCGGAGGCCACCTCGGCCCAGCTCCGGGCGGTCCGTGACACCGACCGCTGGCACGGGACGGCGGGGGCGGCCGACACGGCGAGCGGGCGCGGCCCGCGCCCCGGCGACCGGTTCCGCGCAGGCAGCGTCACCAAAGCGTTCGTGGCGACCGTCGCCCTTCAGCTGTGGGCGGAGGGCCGCGTGGAGCTCGACGCCCCGGTCGGGCGGTATCTCCCCGGGCTGCTGCCCGCCGCCTTCGCCCGCATCACCGTGGCACAGCTGCTCGACCACACCAGTGGGCTCCCCGACCACCGCGGCCTGCCGGACCTGAGCACACCCGAGGCCGTCCTGCGCCACCGGTCCGACCGCTGGACACCGCGCGAGCTGGTCCGCACGGTGACGCACGACCCGCTCAAGTTCCGCCCCGGCACCCGGCAGGAGTACCGCGGCATCAACTATGTGCTGCTCGCCCTGCTGGTCGAGGAGTTGACGGGGCAGAGGTACGGCGCCGCGATCGACGCCCGCGTCCTGCGCCCCCTGGGACTGGCGAGGACGTCGATACCGGGCGCCGACCCGCGGCTGCACGGCTCCCACGTGCACGGCTATCTGCGCATGACCGACGGATCGCTGAGCGATGTCACCGTCTACGACCAGTCGAGCTCCTGGGGCGAGGGCGAACTGGTCTCGACCGTCGACGACCTCACCCGCTTCCAGGAGGCCCTGTTCACGGGCGCGTTGCTGCCACCTCGGGCGACGGAGAAGCTCTTCACCCTGCCACCGGACTCGGTCCGGATGCTGGACGGCGGCCCGGCCCGCTACAGCACGGGCCTGCAGAAGGCCACGGTGAACGGGGTGACGCTGTGGGGCAAGACCGGCGAGACCTTCGGCTACCGCACCCGCGTCTTCGCCACCCGCGACCTGCGGCTGAGGTTCGTCCTTGCCTATACCCCGACGCCGGTGGCCGCGGCCGAGGACATGACGCAACGGATCGTCTCCGTGCTCACCTCCTGACCCGGCCCGTCCTGGCCGGGCTCGTCAGTCCAGCTCCTTGTGGGCGGTCTCCGGCAGCCGCAGGTAGACCGCCGACGACGCGAGGCAGAGCACGGCCACGTACCAGGGGAAGAGCCCGGGGGAGCCGATCTCCTTGAACAGGGTGCCCATGTACGGGGCCGTGCCGCCGAACAGCGCGACCGTCAGCGAGTAGGGGAAGCCGATGCCGGCCGCCCGCACCCGCGCCGGGAACACCTCCGCGTTCACCGCCGCCGAGATCGAGGTGAAGCCGGTGAGCAGCACCATGCCCGCGCACTGCACGAGCAGCAGAGAAGTGAACGAACCCGTGAGGGACTTGAGCAGGGGCACGCTCAGCACGGCGAAGCCGATGCCGAAGAAGAGCAGCAGCGGGCGCCGCCCGAAGCGGTCCGAGAGCAGCCCGCCGAGGGGCTGGAGCAGCGCGAAGAAGCCGAGTGAGATCGTGCCCGCGAGCAGCGCCTGGCTCTTGCTGATGTCCGTGTTCAGCTCGGCATAGGTCGGCAGGTACGACGTCCAGGTGTAGTAGGCGATGGTGCCGCCCGCCGTGATGCCGCAGATCAGCAGCGACTGCCGGGGGTGCTTGCGCAGGGCGTCGAACAGGCCCGGGCGCGCGGCCTCGTCCTCGGGTGCCCGGTGCGTCTCGTGCGCACCCTGCCGGATCCAGAAGCCGACGAGGCTGAGCAGCGCGCCGACGAAGAACGGCAGCCGCCAGCCCCACCCGTCCATCTGCCCGTCGCTGAGCGTGGCGACCAGGAGCGCGGCGAGGCCCGACGCGGTGAGCTGGCCCGCGCTGGTGGAGACGTACTGGAAGCTGGAGAAGAGCCCGCGCCGACCGGGCCCCGCGGACTCCACCAGGAAGGTCGTGGAGGCCGCGAACTCGCCGCCCACGGACAGCCCTTGGAGCAGCCGGGCGAGGACGAGAACGACCGGCGCGAGGATGCCCGCGGCCGCGTACGTCGGAGTGAGACCCACGAGGAGGCTGCTGCCGCCCATCAGCAGGATGGTGACGGTCAGGGCGGCCCTGCGCCCGCGCCGGTCGGCGACCGCGCCCATCAGGAGCCCGCCGACGGGCCGCATGAAGAAGCCCACCGCGAAGACGGCGAACGTGGAGAGCAGCGGCACCAGCGAGTTTCCGGACCCCTTGGGGAAGACCTCCCGGGCTATGTAGGTCGCCAGGAAGGTGTACGCGTACCAGTCGTACCACTCGACGGCATTGCCGACCGAGGCGGCCAGCAACTGCCGTAGGGGGCGGCGGTCCCGGGCGGGGACGGTGTCGATCACATCGGAGTCGTGCTGTGTCATGATCGCGACCATCCCCCCGTCGTTCTGTGCGCAAACTCTTCCCCACGAGCCGTAATTCGCATTTAGCAAACCGGCCCCCGCACATCGCCGGAGCGGTGAATTCATCCGCTCTCTGGAATACGCGGCCCGGCCCGCGAACGGAAAAGTCAAGGGCGGCAAGAGCCACCTCCCAGGTGGCCGAACACCGCCTCAACCAGCCGGAATCGGCTGCTAGCGTCCCCCTCTCCATTTCGTGTCCGCTCCGCATTCGTTCCGTATCCGTCGATTCAGGCACCGCTTCCGAACCCATGGAGGGGGAGTTCTCGCATGCCCATGGAGAAGACCACCGCACCCGCACGATCCGCACCCGCGAGCCGACACCTCGGCCTCGCCCTCTTCGTCATCGCCGCCGCCCAGTTGATGGTCGTCCTCGACGGCACCATCACCAACATCGCGCTGCCGAGCATCCAGGCCGACCTGGCCGTCTCCGACGCCGACCTGGCCTGGATCGTCAACGCGTACGCGCTGGCCTTCGGCAGCCTGCTGCTGCTCGGCGGCCGCGCCGGGGACCTCTTCGGGCGGCGCCGGATGTTCCGCGCGGGCATCGCCCTGTTCACGCTCGCCTCGCTGCTCGGCGGGTTCGCGCCCGGCGAGGGCACGCTGATCCTCGCGCGCGTGCTGCAGGGCGTCGGCGCGGCCGTCGCGGCGCCCACCGCCCTCGCCCTGATCGCCACCACGTTCCCCGAAGGCCCGGCGCGGGGGCGGGCGATGGGCGTCTACGCCGCCATGGCCGGGGTCGGCGCCACCGTCGGGATGCTGCTCGGCGGCGTCCTGACCGACGCCCTCGACTGGCGGTGGGTGTTCCTCGTGAACGTCCCCATCGGCCTGGCCGTCCTCGCCGGGACCCGGGCACTCGTCGAGGCCGAGCGGCACACCGGGCGCCTCGACGTGCCCGGCACCCTCACCGGCACCGGCGCCCTGCTCGCCCTGGTGTACGGGCTCACGCGGGGCGGCGAGCACGGCTGGGCCGACGCCCTCACCCTGGGCTGCTTCTTCGCCGCGGCCGCCCTGCTCTTCGCGTTCCTGCGCGTGCAGAGCCGCAGCGCGCACCCGATGATGCCGCTCGGACTCTTCAAGGACCGCAACCGGTCCGGGAGTTACGCCGGGATGCTGTTCATCGGCGCCGGCATGATCGCCATGTTCTACTTCCTCACCTTCTTCATGCAGCGCGTCCTCGGCTACAGCGCGATCGAGGCCGGGCTCGCCAACCTGCCGTTCAGCGTGGGCATGGCCGGGGCGGCCACGTTCGGCTCCCGCCTCGCCGCGCGCCTCGCGCCCCGCCTCGTGGCCGGGCCCGGCCTGCTGGTGGCGGCGGGCGGCCTGTTCTGGTTCGCGACCCTCACGTCCGACGCCTCGTACGTGAAGGACCTGATGCCCGCGATGTTCGTGACCGCGGTCGGCCTCGGCATGTGCTTCGTGCCGATGACCCTGGGTGCGGTCAGCGGGGTCCGCGACGAGGACGCCGGGATCGCCTCCGCGCTCCTCAACACCGCCCAGCAGACCGGCGGCGCGCTGGGCCTCGCGGTCCTGGCGACGCTGTCCACCACGGCGTCCGGCGCGACGTCCGAGGACGGCTACACCGTGGCCTTCCTCGGCGCGGGCGTCGCGTTCCTGGCGGGCCTGGGTGTCACCGTGCTCGCGGTCGACGCGGGCAAGCAGAGGGCGGACGCCGGTTTGACCTGAAGTGCGGTTTAGGTTGTCTGCCCGGAGACGAGACAGCGTTCACACAGGAAGAACTGGAACAACAGGAAGGAGTCATGCACATGGCTCTCACGACCCGGACGCAGGCCGTGCGGATCCCCACCCCCGACGGCACGGCCGACGCCTTCGCCGCCTTCCCCGCCGAGGGCGGACCGTATCCCGGCGTCCTGATGTACATGGACATCTTCGGGCTGCGGCCCGTGCTCGAAGGCATGGCCGAGCAACTCGCCGCGCACGGCTACCACGTCCTGGTGCCCAACCTCTTCTACCGGCACGGCCCGGCGCCCGTGGTCGAGCCGACCGATCTGCGCGTCCCGGAAAACCGGGAGGCGTACATCAAGCAGGTGTGGCCCGTCTACGAGCAGCTCACCGCGGCGCTGTCGGACCGGGACGCCCGCGCCTACCTGGACTTCCTCGGCGGGCGGCCCGGCGTCCGGCCGGGGCAGGCCGGGGTCGTCGGCTACTGCCTCGGCGGCGCCCTCGCCGTGCGGACGGCGGCCGCGCACCCCGAACAGGTCGCGGCCGCGGCGGGGTTCCACCCGCCGCTCATCGCCGAAGGCCCCGACAGCCCCTATCCGCAGGCGCCCCGGATCACCGCCGAGGTCCACCTCGGCATCGCGGCCGGGGACGACGAGCACACCCCGGGAGCCGTCGGCGTGATCCGGGAGACCCTGGACGCCGCCGGTGTCCGGCACACCACCGAGGTCTACCCGGACACCGCCCACGGCTTCACCATGGCCGACACCGCCGCCTTCAGCCCCGCCGGTCTCGAACTCCACTGGGAGCGGCTGCTGGAGCTGCTCGGCCGCACCCTCTGAGATCGGCCGTACCCTCTGAGATCGGCCCCTTGAGGGAGGTCCCTCAGCCGGTCGTCGGCTTGTACGCGTACACCGACGTCATCACCAGGCACGGCGCCGGCGGCACCACCTCGACGCGCAGGGTGCGCCGTGCGCTGTCGTAGTCGATGCCCTCCGTCTCGAACGTGCCGGAGCACAGGCTGCGTTGGGGCGCGGCGAAGAGGCTGGTGACGTGGCCGGTGACCGGCTTGCCGTCGAGGGCGCGCTCCAGGTCGACCTGGAGGACGGGCCGGTCCTCGGGGAACAGCTCCTTGGACGCGTCGTTCGAGGAGCAGACCAGCCGGGTGTCCGCGACGAAGTCGCAGCCCTGGATGTCGCGGACCGGCTTGTCCAGGGTGATCTGCCCGGCCTGCGCCAGCGCGCCCCCGGTGGGCGGCGTCGAGGAGTTGAGGAGCGGGGCGGGGAAGACCTGGAGGCGATTCTGGTCGCCCCACTCCCCGGAGACCAGCCACTGGGCGTCCGGCGACACGGCGGCGAAGGAGTTGTTCAGCTTCTCGCCCGCGTCCAATGGGTGCTCGTACAGGTAGCGCTTGCCCTCCGGCGTGGTGACCGCGAACATCTTGGACTTCGCGTCGTCGCCGCCCTGATAGGCGTCGAAGGTGTGCCCGTCGGCTATGTCCGGGTCGCCTATGTGGCTCCAGCCCTTGATCCGCAGGTCCAGCGGGACCGAGCCGAGGCCCCGGTAGGTCAGGCCGCCGTCGGCGCGGCTCGCCAGGCCCTGGCTGCCGGTGAGGGAGTTCACCGATGACGTGCCGGACTCCTTCCAGCCGCCGGGCAGTTGGGGCTCGGCGGTGGCTCCCGGGCCCGTGACAGCCACGAGGGCCAGGGCGCCGAGCAGGGCGGCGGAAGCCTTGAGAGGGTTCATCGGGTCGCTACCTCCGTGGGGGGAAGGGGATCGCGGGGCGTTCGCCGCGGCGGCGCCATCGTACGTACGGTGATCGGGGAGCAGGCGCGAGTTGCGCACAATGTGACCTGGGTCCCGGAGCCGCTCCGCGGCCCTCGGCGAGGCAGCGACAGAAGGCGAGTTCAGACGTGAGGCTGACGATTCTCGGCGGTGGCGGATTCCGGGTGCCGCTGGTGTACCGGGCGCTGCTGCGCGACCGGGAGGAGGGCCGGATCACCGAGGTCGTCCTGCACGACCTGGACGCGGCGCGGCTCGGCGCGATCGCCCGGGTCCTCGCAGAACAGGCCGCAGGGGTGCCGGACGCGCCCACGGTCACCACGACGACCGACCTCGACGAGGCGCTGCGCGGCACCGACTTCGTGTTCTCCGCGATCCGCGTCGGCGGCCTGGAGGGACGCGCCGCCGACGAGCGCGTCGCCCTCGCCGAGGGCGTGCTCGGGCAGGAGACCGTGGGCGCGGGCGGCATCGCGTACGGGCTGCGCACGGTGCCGGTCGCCGTCGACATCGCCCGCCGGGTGCGCACTCTCGCCCCGGACGCCTGGGTCATCAACTTCACCAACCCGGCGGGCCTGGTCACCGAGGCGATGTCCCGCCACATCGGGGACCGTGTCATCGGCATCTGCGACTCGCCTGTGGGCCTCGGCCGCCGGGTGGCCGGCGTGCTCGGCGGCGACCCCGACGAGGCGTTCATCGACTACGTGGGCCTCAACCACCTGGGGTGGCTGCGCGGTCTGCGGTTCGGCGGCGTCGACCAGCTGCCGCGCCTGTTCGCGGAGCCGGACCTCCTCGAATCCTTCGAGGAGGGCAAGCTCTTCGGCGCGGAGTGGCTCCGCTCCCTCGGTGCGGTTCCCAACGAATACCTGCACTACTACTACTTCAACCGCGAGACGGTCCGCGGCTACCAGGAGGCCGAGCAGACCCGCGGCGCCTTCCTCCGCGACCAACAGGCCAGGTTCTACGAGAAGATGGCGCACCCCGAGGCCCCCGCCTGGCGGACCTGGGACGCGACCCGGGCCGAGCGTGAGGCCACGTACATGGCGGAGAGCCGGGAGGCGGCGGGCGCGGGCGAACGCGCCGCGGAGGACATGGAGTCCGGCGGCTACGAGAAGGTCGCGCTCGCCATCATGCGGGCCATCGCGCGGGACGAGCGGGCCACGCTGATCCTCAACGTCCGCAACCGCACGACGCTTTCGGTGCTTGACGCCGACGCGGTGATCGAGGTGCCCTGCTCCGTCGACGCCAACGGCGCCCACCCGATGGCGGTCGACCCGCTGCCCGGGCACGCCACCGGCCTGGTCTGCTCGGTGAAGGCCGTCGAGCGCGAGGTGCTCGCGGCGGCTGACAGCGGCTCCCGCGCCACCGCCGTGAAGGCGTTCGCGCTGCACCCGCTGGTCGACTCGGTGAACGTCGCGCGCAGGCTCGTCGACGGGTACAAGGGGGCGCACCCCGGACTGGCATACCTGCGATGATCTTCGGGTGACCGTCACCGACTCCGCCAACTCCCCGACCACCGCACCGATAGCACCGATATCCCGCCCGTCCCGCCCCTGCGGCCTCGTCGTGTGCCGGGGCTGCTGCTGCGGCGACGCGGCCAAGCACCCCGGCACCGACCATGTGGGGCAGCTGGCGCGCCTGCGGGCGGCGGCGGCCGACTCGGGGAACCGCCTCACCGTCCGCACCAGCGAGTGCCTCGGCCTCTGCGGGCAGGCCAACATCGTGGTCGTGCAGCCGTCGAGCGAGGGCCGTCGGCGGGGCGGCCGGCCCGTCTGGGTGGGGTTCACCCTGGACGACGCGTCCCTCGACGAGATCCTCGACTGGGTGGCGGCGGGCGGGCCCGGGATCGCCGAGCCGCCCCCGACGCTACTGCTGCAGGTGGTCAACCCCCGTACGGAGGCGGGAACTTAGGCCGCGCTGCTCAGGGGTGCCCGGGCCGCCCGGAAGACGGGCCGTCGGCGCAGCGTGAAGCCCAGGGACTCGTAGAGCCGGACCGCGTTCGTGTTGCGGGCCGCCGCGTGCAGGAACGGCGTCTCGCCGCGCTCCCGGATGCCGTGGGCGACCGCGAGCACGAGGCGGGTGCCGAGGCCCTGGCCGCGGTGGGCGTCGTCGGTGCAGACGGCGCTGATCTCCGTCCAGCCGGGCGGGTGCAGCCGCTCGCCCGCCATCGCGACGAGGGCGCCGCCCCTGCGGATCCCCAGATACGTGCCCATCTCGACGGTGCGCGGCAGGAACGGGCCCGGCCGGGTGCGCGCGACCAGCTCCAGCATCTCCGGCACGTCGTCGGGCCCGAGCCGCACGGCCTCGGGGTCCGGGGCCGTGGCCACCCCGGAGCCGACGAGCTGCACACCGTCCGCCTCGAAGGCGATCTCCCACCCGTCGGGCAGGGGCCCGGCCACGGCGGGCAGCGGCACCTCCTCGCCGGGCCCGTGGAGCGCGGCGAGGTCGGCCCAGTCGGCGGGCGTCGGATCGTCGGGCAGGGCGAGCCAGGGGGAGACATCGGGGTGGTAGCGCAGGATGCGCCCGTGGCGTTCGGCGAGGTGGGCGTGGGGGCCGGTGAGGGCGGCGTGGGCGGGGTTGTCGAGGGGGTGCGCCGACGCCGCGTCCACCGGGGCGGGGACGGAGAGCGCCTCGGTCATGCCGAGACCTCAAGGACGACCTTGCCCAGGGTGTGGCCCTCCTCCACGGAGCGCAGGGCCTCCCCGGCCCGCTCCAGCGGGTAGCGGCCGGTGATGTGGGGGCGCAGCACGTCCGCTGCCGCGAGGCGCGCCACCTCGTCGAGGACCGCGCTGGTGCGGGCCCGGGCCACGGGGGCGCCGCCGAGTTCCGCGACCGTCTCCTTGGCCGCGGCGGTGATCAACTTGCTGCGGTCGTCCAGGAGTTGAGAGAGCTCCACGAGGTCGTCGCCGCCGACCAGGTCGTAGATCGCGTCGATGCCGTCGGGAGCCGCCGCGCGCACCCGCTCGGTGAGGCCGGGGCCGCGCGGCACGTGCACCGCGCCGAGCGACTCGACGAACTCCTTCTTCGCCTCGCTCGCGGTGCCGATCACGCGCACGCCCAGGTGGCGGGCGAGCTGGGTGGCGGGTGCGCCCACGCCGCCGCCCGCCCCGATGATCAGGAGCGTCGCCCCGGCGGGCAGCGCGAGCTGCTGCACACCGTCGTACGCGGTCGCCGCCGCGACCGGGAGCACCGCGGCCTCCGCGAAGGAGAGCCCCTTCGGCTTGTGCGCGGCGATGGCCTGGGGGAGCAGGGTGTACTCGGCGTAGCCGCCCGCGACCGCCGTGCCGAAGACCTCGTCCCCGACGGCGAACCCCTCGACGTCCGGGCCGACCTTCTCGACCACTCCGGCGGCCTCGCTGCCGAGCACCTCGGGGTAGGTGGCGGGCGCCTGGCCGGGCCTGCGGTAGCCGGAGCGCAGCTTCCAGTCGACCGGGTTCACCCCCGCGGCGCGCACCGCGACGAGCAGCTGCCCCGGTCCCGGCTCCGGCACCTCCCGGTCCACGAGGGCCTCGACCTCGGGGCCGCCGGGTCGCGTGTAGACGTATGCCTTGGGCATCTCGCTCTCTCCTCTGGCTGGGGTCGCGGTCCACTGACCGCACGCGGGTCCACTTAGCTCGAACGTCATGATCCGCTCGCTATTCCCGGCACGGCCCGGGACGGCCGCGCGTTCACGAGCCCGTAGAAAACTGAACGCCCCTGAAACTTTCCCTTCCCCGACCCTTGACCTTCAGCGTTCAACCAATCAAGACTCAGGCCCCGTACTCCCGCACTGGCGCGGTTGCCGCCTTCAGCTCTTGGCGACCGGAGGCCAGTTCTCCTTGTCCCGAGCCGCGTCACGGA
The DNA here is from genome assembly GCF_042740175.1 of Streptomyces sp. NPDC059009. Lineage (NCBI taxonomy): Bacteria > Bacillati > Actinomycetota > Actinomycetes > Kitasatosporales > Streptomycetaceae > Streptomyces > Streptomyces sp. NPDC059009. Next base: position 163,626 of record NZ_JBHYJB010000018.1, read on the forward strand.
GGCCATTTCGTCATGCCTGCCAGCACTCGTCGTGAACTCCTGAAGCAGTTCGGCGGCACCGCGGCCGCGTTCGCCTTCGTTGCCGCGGCGGGCCCGCTCGCCACACCGGCGACGGCTGCCTCCGCACCCGCTTCCGTACCCGATTCCGCCTCCGCCGCCAAGGCGGGCCCGCGCGTCCGTCGGCTCCTCGCCCGCCTCACCCTCGACGAGAAGATCAGCCTCGTCCACGGCGCCACCGACCCCCGCCGCCTCGGCCAGGCCGGATACCTGCCGGGCGTCGCCCGCCTCGGCATCCCCGAGCTGCGCCTCACCGACGGCCCGGCGGGCGTCAACGTCACCCGGTCCGCGACCGGCCTGCCGCCCGTCTCCACGCTCGGCGCGAGCTTCAACCCCCAACTGGCGCGCGCATACGGCGCGGTGATGGGCCGCGAGGGGCGCACCCTCGGCATGGACGTCCTGCTCGCCCCACAGATCGAGCTCTCCCGCACCCCCTTCTTCAGCCGCAACAAGGACCAGTCGGGCGAGGACCCCCTCCTCAACGCCCTGATCGGCGCCGCCCAGGTCGAGGGCGTCCAGGCGCAGGGCATGCTCGCCCAGGCCAAGCACTTCCTCGCCAACAACCAGCGGCTGCACGAGTTCGACCGCGAGAAGCCGGCGAACTCCTACGACTTCGTGGTGGACGACCGGACCCTGCACGAGCTGTACCTGCCCGCCTTCGAGGCGGTCGTGCGGGCCGGGGTCGCCTCGGTCATGTCCGCGTACAACCACCTCAACGGCGAGTGGAACAGCGAGAACAGGACCGTCCTCACCGACATCCTCCGCGGCGAGCTCGGCTTCGAGGGCTTCGTCACCTCCGACTGGGGCGCCACCCACTCCCCGTCCGCGCTCGCCGACGGCCTCGACATGCAGATGTGGGACGGCTCCCACTTCGGCGCACCCCTGAAGAAGGCGATCGAGGACGGTTCCATCCCGCTCGCCGCCCTCGACACCGCGGTCTCCCGCATCCTCGGCCAGTACGACGCCTTCGGCATGCTCGACGGCACCCGCGTACCGGCGCGCACGTCCATCGACGTCGAGGCCGGGGCCCGCGTCGCCCGCGAAGTCGCCACGCAGGGCGCGGTGTTGCTCACCAACGACGGCGGCCTGCCGCTCTCGCACGCCGCGCTCCGTGACCTCGCCCTCATCGGCCCCACCGCCGGCCAGGTCGCCGTCTCCGTCGCGGGCGAGCGCGCCTACGGCTTCGAGGACCGCATGGTCAGCCCCCTCGACGCGCTGCGCCGCAGCACCGGCCGGAAGATCGCGTACGAGGTGGGGGTGGACCTCACCGGCACGGCGATCCCCTCCTCCGCCCTCCCCAAGGGCATGGCCCGCAAGGGCGGCGGCACCGACAGGACGGTGGACTTCACCGGCGACCGGGCACTGCCCCGGGGCACGGCCACCGAGTGGACGGGCACCCTCGTGCCGCCCACCACCGGCGAGTATGCCCTGAACATCCAGGGCTGGGGCGGCGCCGTCTCGCTGCTGCTGGACGGCAAGGAGATCGCGACGGCGTCCGGCGTCCGCGACAGCTTCACCCGCAAGTGGTCCTCGATCGTCCCGACGACGGACGGCCTCGACAACGGCAGGGCGGCGCCCCTGCGGCTGACCGGCGGACGCGCCTACGAGCTGCGCGTGACGGCCACCGGCTGGGACGCGTCGGTCGCCGAACGGGACCCGGTCCAGGTCCGGTTGGCCTGGGTCACCCCGGAGCAGCGGAGCGCTGGCATCTCCCGGGCGGCCCGGCTGGCCCGCCGCGTCCACACGCCCGTCGTCTTCGCCCACAACGGAGAGGGCGGCGCGCTCGGCGGCAGCGGCGACCTCACCACGCTCGCGCTCCCCGCCCACCAGGACGAGCTGATCGAGGCGGTGGCCGCCGCCAACCCCCGTACGATCGTCGTCCTCAACACCGGCGGCCCGGCCCTCATGCCCTGGCTCGACCGGGTCGGCACGGTCCTGCACGCCGGATACGTCGGCCAGGAGGGCGGCTGGTCCACCGCCGACCTCCTCACCGGCCGCGCCAACCCCGGCGGCAAGTCCGTCATGACCTGGCCGAAGCGCGAGTCCGACCACCCGACCCTGGACCCGGCCCACCCGGAGCGCTACTTCGGCGTCGACGGCGTGGTGACGTACAGCGAAGGCATCTTCACCGGCTACCGCGGCTTCGACAAGGCGGGCACGGCCCCCCTCTTCCCCTTCGGACACGGCCTCTCCTACACGGAGTTCGGCTACTCCGGCCTCTCGGTGCGCCGGTCGGGCGACGGCTACGAGGCGTCCTTCACGCTCACCAACCGCGGCCGGCGCACCGGCGCGGAGGTACCCCAGGTGTACGTGGGCGCGCCCCGGGACGCGGAGGTGGAGCTCCCCGTGAAGGCCCTGGCGGGCTTCGAGCGGGTGGAACTCGCCCCGGGCGAGACACGGCGGGTGCGGATCAGGGTGGCGGCGCGGCAGCTCTCGTACTGGGACTCGGAGCGTGGTGCGTGGACGCGGACGCGGGGGTGGCGGGGGCTGTACGTGGGGGCGTCGTCGCGCGACATCCGTCTGAGCAAGGCGGACGCCCTGAACTAGGGTCGCGGGAATGAAGGGGATCACTTTCCCTGCCTGGCACGGCAGTCACTACGTCACCCTCGCCGAACTGCTGGTGCGCCTCGGCAGCTTCGGCCTGGGGCTGACCTGGCGGGTGGAGTGCGAGGAGAGCGTGGATCCTCGCTGTGCCGAGATGGAGCGGCGGTCCGTCGGAGCCGGTATGGACACGTTGACGCTGTTGTCGCTGACGACCCCTGGTCTCCAGTTGATCGACGCCGAGGCGCGCGGGTTCGCCGAGGACGTGCTCGTGGTCGTCCTGACCGAAGTGGACAGCTCCCTGTGGGAGGTCAGGGCCGCCGATGAACGCGTGCTCAGCGAACTCCGGTGCCACTGCCCGGGCGTGACGGATCTCTGAGCACAGCCCTCCCTAGTCGGCGAGCCCGTGCGCGTCCACGGTCAGGGACCGGGCCAGCCGGTCGAGATGGGCCCGGTACACGCCCATGAAGTCGAGGTCGCCCTCCGCGATGGCCCACTGCATCTGGAGGCCGTCGGAGACGGCGAGGATCTCCACGGCGGTGCGGTGGGGATCCGTGTCCGGCTTCAACTGGCCTGCGTCCAGGCCACGTTGGAGCATCTCCGCCACATCCCCCGCCACCCGCCGGTACCGCTCCGCGAAGTACGCGTGCGCCGGGTGCTCCCGGTCGCCGCCCGCCTCGGCGGCGAGCTTGGTGTAGAGCTGGATGAGTCCGGGCTGGGTGAGGTTGTAGGCGGCGAGGGCGAGCAGTGCGCGGAACAGGTCGCGCACGTCGTCGCTGTCCGCCGCGGCGCGCAGCGGCCCGAACCCGCTCCTGGTGCGCTCCTCGCGGGCCTCCAGGACGGCCATGAGGAGCCGCTCCTTGGACCCGAAGTGGTGCACGATCAGGGTCGCCGACGTGCCCGCCTCCGCTGCGATCTTGGCGAGCGAGGAGTTGAGGTACCCGCTCTGCGCGAACCGGGCGAGCGCGGCGGCCAGGATCTGTGTGCGCCGGGGGTCGGCGGCGGCGTACGAACCGGGGGAGTGGCGGGTCCGGCGGGATCGGATGGGCATCCGACCATTGAACCGCACCCCTCTCATCAGGGCTCTGACCTGCGCGTTAGGGTGAGATCCGCCGTATGTCGCCGAGGAGGCCGAGGAGCCCCCCATGCCCGCCCGCACCACCGTCCTGATCCTCCAGCACGTCGAGGTCGAGAGGCCCGGTCTGATCCTCGACGCCCTGGACGGCAGTGGCCTCGACGTCGTGGTGCGGAATCTGCTCGACGAGGACCCCGCACCGGGCGCCGCGGGTGAGCTGCCGTCGGTGGACGGGCTCGCCGGGCTCGTCGTCATGGGTGGCCCCATGAACGCCGACGACGTGGACGGGTACCCCGCACTGAAGGCCGAGCGGGATCTTCTTGTCGACGCCCTGCGCGCCGAGGTGCCGACCCTCGGAGTGTGCCTGGGTGCCCAACTGCTCGCCCGCGCCCAGGGGTTGGCCGTGCGGTCGGGGGCCGAGCTCGGTTTGGAGGAGGAGATCGGCTGGGCGCCGTTGCGTGGTGTGGACCGGGGCGATCCCGTCGTCGGGCCGCTCGCCGACGCTCCCGCCGTGCTGCACTGGCACGGCGACCGCATCGTGCCAGGACCCGGCACCCGCGTCCTGGCCCGCACCGACAGCACCGAGTGCCAGGCGTTCCGCGCCGGTCCGGTCGCGTGGGGGCTCCAGTTCCACCTGGAGGTCACGCCCGGACTCCTCGACGAGTGGCTCGGTGAGCCGTCGTTCGTCGCCGAGGCCGCCCAGGCGCTCGGCCCCGACGCCGTGGACCGGCTGCGTGGTGACGCCCGTGCCGTCGCCGACGAGCTGCGTCCGCTCGCCGAGCGGAGCCTCGCCCATCTGCGGAGCCTCATGGTGGAGCGCGCCGACTGAGCGCGCCGACTAGTTGGCCTTGAGGCACTCGTACAGCGACTCCACCAGCTTCCAGCTGCGCACATCCTCCCCGGACGTGCCGCCGTCCATCCGGTTCATGACGTACGCGTACGACACCCGCCCCTCCGGATCCGCGAACGCGAACGAGCCGCCCGCGCCCCCGTGGCCGAAGGCGCCGGGGTTCGTGCCCGCCATGCCGAACTGGTTGAGCATGTAGCCGAGGCCCCACCACCACGCGGAGGACACCGCCGTGCCCGCCGCGAGGACGACGTCCGGCTCGTCCGCGCCGCTCTGCCGGGTCCGCATGGCCTCCAGGGTCGAGGGCGTGACCAGGCGGTTGTTCGCCAGCTCGCGGTAGACCGTGGCCAGTCCACGGGCCGTCGCGTGGCCGTTCGCGGCGGGGATCTCCGCGGTGCGGAACGCCGCGCTGTTGACCTCGCCCATCGGGAGGTAGTTGAGGGCGAGCGTGAGCGGGGCCAGGGGGTGGGCGTCGAGTCCGGCGACGGGGGGCTCCGGGGCGCCGCCGAACAGGGTGCCCTCCGTGTCCTTCTCCGAGTTCGCGTCCGTCGTGCCCGGCGGGATCATGTCCGCGCAGCGGGCGTGCTCGGACGCCGGTGTGCCCACGTACACCGAGGAGTCCACGCCCAGCGGCGCCGTCACCTCCGTGCGCAGGAACGTGCCCAGGGACACCCCGGTGATCCGGCGCACCACCTCGCCGACGAGGAAGCCGTACGCCACCGCGTGGTAGCCCTGCCGTTCGCCGGGGCGCCACCACGGCTCGGCCGCCGCGAGCGCCGCGCACACCGTGTCCCAGTCCTGCACCTGCTCGGGCCGCATCGGCTCGCGCGGGGCGAGCACACCGGTGCGGTGGCTCAGCAGCCACCGCACCGGGATGTCGCCCTTGCCCGCCTGGGCGAACTCGGGCCAGTACCGGGCCACCGGCGCGTCCAGGTCCAACTCCCCGCGGTCCACGAGGAGATGGGCGCAGAGCGCCGTCAGGCCCTTCGTCGTCGAGTAGACGTTGACCAGTGTGTCCCGCTCCCAGGCGCGGGTGCCGGACAGGTCCGCCGACCCCGCCCACAGGTCGACCACGAAGGTGTCGTCGACCGTGACGGCCACCGCCGCCCCGAGCTCGCCGCGTTCGCGGAAGTTCCGCTCGAACTCCTCGCGGACGCCCTCGAATCCAGGGGCGCAGGTGCCGTGGACGGAGGGAGGAGGCGTCGTCATGGGGGCTGGGCTCCTTCGGGCGGCGGACTCTGACGGAGTGTCAGAGCCACTCACCGTACCGGCGGATGTACCACGACTTCACGCCCTGGGTGAGTGCGCAGTACGCCAGCAGGGTGCCGATCAGCCACGGGAAGTAGCTCATCGGGAGCGGCTGCATCGAGAACGTCGACGCCAGGGGCGAGAACGGCAGCCACAGGCCGAACGCCATGACCGCACCCGTCATGACCAGCACCGGGACCGAGGCCCGCGACTGGATGAAGGGGATCTTGCGGGTGCGGATCATGTGCACGATCAACGTCTGCGAGAGCAGGCCCTCCACGAACCAGCCCGTGTGGAACAGGGTCTGGTGCGCCGGAGAGTTGGCCTGGAACACGTACCACATGACGAGGAACGTCGTGATGTCGAAGATCGAGCTGATCGGGCCGATCCGGATCATGAACCGGCCGATGCCCTTCGCGTCCCACGTGCGCGGCTTGCGCAGGTACTCCTTGTCCATCCGGTCCCAGGGGATGGAGAGTTGGCTGATGTCGTAGCAGAGGTTCTGGATCAGGAGCTGGATGGCGAGCATCGGCTGGAAGGGGAGGAACGCCGAGGCCACCAGGACGGAGAAGACGTTGCCGAAGTTCGACGAGGCCGTCATCTTGATGTACTTGATGGTGTTGCCGAAGGTCTGACGGCCCATCAACACGCCCTGCTCCAGGACCATCAGGTCCTTCTTCAGCAGGATGATGTCCGCGGACTCCTTGGCGATGTCCACCGCCGTGTCCACCGAGACGCCCACGTCGGCCTCGCGCAGCGCCGCCGCGTCGTTGATGCCGTCGCCGAGGAAGCCGACGGTGTGCCCCTCGGCCTTGAGCGCCCGTACGATCCGGGCCTTCTGCACCGGGTTGACCTTCGCGAACACCGTGGTGTCACGGGCCAGTTCGACCAGCTCGACGTCGTCGACCTCGTCGATGCGGGCGCCGGTCACGACCTCGCCGACGTCCAGGCCGACATCGGCGCACACGCGGGCGGCGACCAGCTCGTTGTCGCCCGTGATGACCTTGACGTCCACGCCGTTGTCGTCGAGGGCGCGCAGCGCGGCGGCCGCGTCCTTCTTCGGCGGGTCGAGGAAGGCGAGGAAGCCGACCAGGGTCAACTCCCGCTCGTCCGCGACCGAGTAGGTGTTGCGCGCCGCCGACAGGGAGCGGGTCGCCACCGCCAGGACGCGCATGCCCTCGCGGTTGCGGTCCTCGCTCACCGCTTGGGCGTGCGCGCGCCGCTCGTCGGTGAGCCGCACCCGGCGGCCCCGGTCCATGACGTGGTCGCAGAGGCCGAGGACCTCCTCGACGGCGCCCTTGGTGATGAGGACGTGCTCCTGGGGGACGGTCACCTGGCCCGTGAGGCCGCCGGGCGTCTCGGTGCAACCGGGCGTCTCGGTGAACTCGTTGCGGCTCAGGACCACCGACATGCGTCGGCGGGCGAAGTCGAAGGGGATCTCGTCGACCATCGTGAAGCGGGTGTCGACGACAACCTCCTCGGCCTCGTCCACGCGGTTCAGGACCGCCTGGTCCATGAGGTTGCGCAGGCCCGTCTGGAAGTGGGAGTTGAGGTACGCGTACTCCAGGACCTCCAGGTCCTCCTGGCCGCGCGTGTCCAGGTAGCGGTCGAGGACGATGCGGTCCTCGGTGAGCGTGCCCGTCTTGTCGGTGCACAGGACGTCCATCGCGCCCAGGTTCTGGATCGCGTTGAGCTGCTTGACGACGACGTGCCGCTTCGACATCGCGACCGCGCCGCGCGCCAGGTTCGCGGAGACCACCATCGGCAGCATCTCGGGCGTGAGCCCGACCGCCACGGAGATCGCGAACAGGAACGCCTGGTCCCAGTCGCCCTTGGTGAAGCCGTTGATGGCGAAGACCACCGGGACCATCACCAGCATGAAGCGGATCAGGAGGTAGCTGACGCGCTTCACACCGAGGTCGAAGGCGGTCTGCGGCCGGTCCCCGACCAGGGCGCCCGCCATCGACCCGAAGTAGGTGTCGGTGCCGGTCGCGACGACCACGCCGGTCGCCGTGCCCGAGGTCACGGAGGTGCCCATCAGGCAGAGGTTGTCGGCCTCGACGGGGTCGGTGGTGGCGCGCTGGCCGAAGTCGTGCGCGCGGGTGTCGGCCTTGGCGGCGGGCAGCGACTCGCCGGACAGGGCGGCCTGGCTGACCATCAGGTCCTTGGCGGTGAGCACCCGCAGATCGGCGGGGACCATGTCGCCGGCGGCGAGCTTGACGATGTCGCCGGGGACGAGCTCCGCCATCGGGATCTCTTCGGTGCCGGGGTGCTCGCTCCACCGGCGCTGCACCGCGCACGAGGTGGTGACCAGGGCCTTGAGGGACTGCGCCGACTTGGTGGAGCGGTACTCCTGCCAGAACCGGAGGAGCCCGCTGATCAGCACCATCGTGGAGAGGATGATGACGCCGGGGTCGGCCGGGTCCTGCACGTACATGACGATGCCGAGGACGACCAGGACGCCGATGAAGGGGTTCGTGAAGGACTTGACCAGCTGCAGCGGCCAGGGGGTGGGCCGCTCGTGGGCCACGACGTTCGCGCCGAACCGCTCGAGCCGGTCCAGGACCTGGTCCTGACGGAGCCCGCGGGTGCTCGCCTCGACGTCGCGCAGGACCTCGCGGGCCGGGCGTGCGCTCAGGTCGGCGAGGCGGGCGCCGACCTCACGGGTGCGGGCGTCGAGCTCGGCGGCCTTGCGGTCGCGGCGCTTGCCGGAGGGGCGGGGAGCGGTGGGGGCGGGGTTGCTGGGGCGGGCGCCCGGAGCGCGGTCCGGGCGTACCTGGGGAATCAGCTTGTTCATGGCAGACCTCCCTCCGTGCACGGGCAGGGCGAAGCGCGTCCGCGCACAGGGACGTAAGGGGCATGCCGGAGCGCACAAGGCGAATTCAGACGGCATGCGCCGGTGAAAGAAGAAAGGTGAGATCAGCGGCATTCAGTCGCTGGAGAAACGCGGCTGGGGCGCGTCAGTGAAAGGCGCCGACAACGCAAGGACTTCCTTCGGGACTCATCCCGAACACCTCCTTGCCGTCGCGGGACAGAGAAATGCACCACCGAAGGGTGCACGGCCAAGTGAGGCAGCTGGGGCGATAAAAGTCAAATGTGGGACTTTGGTCCTGAATCGCAGAGGACTTGTGTCCCTCTCACCTGAGGTTGGACTTCTCTTCACATTCGAGTCACCACCTCTTCCCACGCGCTTGCTCCCCTTGGCACACTTCACCCGCCTGAGCCCCCCATGACACGAGGTCACATCACCCATGCCTGAACTCAATCGGCGCCGGTTCATGCAACTCGCCGGCGGCACTGCCGCGTTCGCGATGCTCAACGAGAGCATCGCCCGAGCCGCCTCGCTGCCCGCCCGGCGCCGCGCCGGTTCGATCCAGGACGTCGAGCACATCGTCGTCCTGATGCAGGAGAACCGGTCCTTCGACCACTATTTCGGGACGATGAAGGGCGTACGCGGCTTCGGTGACCCCCGCACGGTCACACTGCCGAGCGGCAAGCCGGTGTGGAACCAGGTCGGCGGCGGCAAGGAAGTGCTGCCGTTCCACCCGGACGCCGAGGACCTCGGCATGCAGTTCATCGCGGGCCTCGACCACGACTGGGCGGGCGGCCACAGCGCGTTCGCCGACGGCAGGTACGACAACTGGATCAATGCCAAGTCCGAGCGCACGATGGCGTATCTGACCCGGCAGGACATCCCGTTCCACTACGCGCTCGCGGACGCCTTCACGATCTGCGACGACTACCACTGCTCGTTCCTGGGCGCCACCGACCCCAACCGCTACTACATGCTCACGGGCGGCGTCGGCAACGACGGCAAGGGCGGCGGCCCGGTCCTCGGCAACCAGGAGGCGGGCTACGACTGGACGACGTACGCCGAGCGCCTGGAGCAGGCGGGCGTCTCCTGGAAGGTCTACCAGGACATCGGCGACGGCCTGGACGCCGCGGGCCACTGGGGCTGGATCGACGACGCCTACCGCGGCAACTACGGCGACAACTCCCTGCTGTACTTCAACAAGTACCGCAACGCCAAGCCCGGCGACGCCCTCTACGAGAAGGCCCGCACCGGCACCAACGCCAAGGCGGGCGACGGCTACTTCGACATCCTGAAGGCCGACGTCAAGGCGGACAAGCTGCCGAAGATCTCCTGGATCGCCGCGCCCGAGGCGTTCTCCGAGCACCCCAACTTCCCGACCAACTACGGCGCCTGGTACATCGCGCAGGTCCTGGACGCCCTCACCTCCAACCCGGACGTGTGGGCCAAGACGGCGCTGTTCATCACCTACGACGAGAACGACGGCTACTTCGACCACGTCGTGCCGCCGTACGTCCCCAAGGACGCCAATCAGGGCCTGTCCACGGTCGACACGACCCTCGACTACTTCCCGGGCAACGCGAGCTACGCGGCCGGGCACTACGGCATGGGGCAGCGCGTCCCGATGTTCGTCGTCTCGCCGTGGTCGACCGGCGGCTACGTGAACTCGCAGGTCTTCGACCACACATCGATCCTCCAGTTCATGGAGAAGCGCTTCGGCGTCAAGGAGCCCAACATCTCGCCCTGGCGCCGGGCCGTCGCCGGTGACCTCACCTCGGCGTTCGACTTCAGCGGCAAGGACACCGACCCGGCCGACCTGCCCGACACCGGCGGCTACCAGCCCCCGGACCACGAGCGCCACCCGGACTACGTCCCGCACGCCCCCGCCAACCCGGCGCTGCCCAAGCAGGAGGCCGGCTCCCGGCCCTCGCGCGCCCTGCCCTACGCCCCGCTGGTGGACGGCAAGGCCGACGTGGCGGCGGGCAAGTACCAGCTGACCTTCGGCGGTGGCCCCGACGCGGGCGTCTGCTTCCACGTCCGCTCCGGCAACCGCACCGACAGCCCCTGGACGTACACCACGGAGGCGGGCAAGACGATCTCCGACTCCTGGAACGGGGCGTACTCGAAGGACGTCCACGACCTGTGGGTGTACGGGCCCAACGGCTTCCTGCGCGTCTTCAAGGGCGCGAGCAAGACCGCGGGCCCCGAGGTCACCGCCCGCCACGACAAGGCGACCGGCAACCTCAAGCTCACCTTCACCAACGCCGGTTCGGCCGAGGCGAACCTCACCGTCACCAACGCCTACGGCGGCGCCAAGGAGACCTTCAAGGTCAAGCCGGGCGCGACGGTGCAGCACGCCGTCGACCTGCGCGGCAGCAAGCGCTGGTACGACGTGAGTGTCGTCGCCGACACCGACAAGGCGTTCCTGCGGCGCTTCGCCGGGCGGGTGGAGAACGGCCAGGCGGGAGTGAGCGACCCGGCGCTGATCACCGGCTGAGGCATGCACAGGGGGGAGGGGGCGGCGGAAATTCCGTCGCCCCCTCCCCGTCCCTCTTGAGAAGCTGAACCATGGCAGACACCCCACGCCTCACGGGCGTCCCCGAGCGGCCCGTCCTGGACGGGCTCGAAGAGAAGTGGTCGCGGCGCTGGGACGCGTCGGGTGTATTCGTCTTCGACCGCTCGCGCACGCGCGCGGAGATCTTCTCCATCGACACCCCGCCGCCCACGGTCAGCGGCTCCCTGCACGTCGGGCACGTCTTCTCATACACGCACACCGACACCGTCGCGCGCTATCAGCGCATGCGCGGCAAGGAAGTCTTCTACCCGATGGGCTGGGACGACAACGGCCTGCCCACCGAGCGCCGCGTCCAGAACCACTTCGGCGTCCGCTGCGAGCCCGCCCTCCCGTACGACCCGGACTTCACCCCGCCCGCCGAGCCCGGCAGGCACCAACTCCCCATCTCCCGAGGCAACTTCATCGAGCTGTGCGAGCAGCTCACCGTCGAGGACGAGCGGGCCTTCGAGGAGCTGTGGCGCGCGCTCGGGCTCTCGGTCGACTGGACGCGGACGTACCAGACGATCGGCGCCGAGGCCCGCGCCACGTCCCAGCTGGCCTTCCTGGAGGCCCTTCAGCGCGGCGAGGCGTACGTCGCGGAGGCGCCGACGCTGTGGGACGTCACGTTCCGAACGGCCGTCGCCCAGGCGGAACTCGAGGACCGGGAGCGGCCCGCCGCCTACCACCGCCTGGCCTTCCACGGGCCCCTCGGCGAGCGCATCCACATCGAGACGACCCGCCCCGAGCTCCTGCCCGCCTGCGTCGCCCTCGTCGCCCACCCCGACGACGAGCGCCACAAGGCGCTCTTCGGTACGAAGGTCCGCACTCCCCTCTTCGGAGTCGAGGTCCCGGTCCTCGCACACCCGCTCGCCGACCCTGGCAAGGGCACCGGGATCGCCATGGTCTGCACGTTCGGGGACACCACCGACGTCACGTGGTGGCGCGAACTGCGGCTCGACACCCGTCCGGTCATGGGCTGGGACGGCCGCCTGCTCGCCGCCCCGCCGCCCGGACTCGACGCGCCCCACGCGCGCGAGACCTACGCACGGCTCGCCGGGGCCACCGCGCACACCGCCCGCGAGCGCGTCGTCGGCCTGCTGCGGGAGAGCGGCGACCTGGAGGGCGAGCCGCGGCCGGTCACGCACCCGGTCAAGTTCTTCGAGAAGGGCGACAAGCCCCTGGAGATCGTCACGACCCGCCAGTGGTATCTGCGCAACGGCGGCCGGGACGAGCAGCTGCGCACCGAACTCCTCGCCCGGGGCGCCGAGTTGACCTGGCACCCGCCGCACATGCGGGTCCGGTACGAGAACTGGGTCGACGGGCTCAACGGCGACTGGCTGGTCAGCCGCCAGCGGTTCTTCGGCGTCCCGATCCCCGTCTGGTACCCGCTGGACGGCGCGGGCCTGCCCGACCACGAGCGGCCCCTCGTCCCGGACCCGGCCGCGCTCCCCGTCGACCCGAGCGCCGAGGCCCCGCCCGGCTACGAAGAGGCGCAGCGCGGCGAGCCGTACGGCTTCGCCGCCGACCCGGACGTCATGGACACCTGGGCGACCTCCTCGCTCACCCCGCAGATCGCGGGCGGCCGGCGCTCGGACCCGGACCTGTTCGCGCGGGTCTTCCCGATGGACCTGCGGCCCCAGGCCCACGAGATCATCCGGACCTGGCTGTTCTCGACGGTCGTCCGCGCCCACGCGGGGCACGGCACGCTGCCCTGGCGGCACGCCGCGATCTCCGGCTGGATCCTCGACCCCGACCGCAAGAAGATGTCCAAGTCCAAGGGCAACGCGGTCACGCCCCTCGACCTCCTCAGGCAGTACGGCTCCGACGCGGTCCGCTACTGGGCGGCGGGCGGACGGCCCGGCACGGACACCGCGTTCGACACCGGCCAGATGAAGATCGGCCGACGGCTCGCGACGAAGATCCTGAACGTGGGGCGGTTCATCCTGAGCCTGCACGGCGCAGACGAGGCGCCCGGGGCCGAAGCGGTCACCGAGCCCCTGGACCGCGCGCTGCTCGCCGAGCTCGCCGCCGCCGTCGAGGACGCCACGGCGGCCTTCGACGACTTCAACTACGCGCGCGCCCTGGAGCGTACGGAATCCGTCTTCTGGCACTTCTGCGACGACTACGTGGAGCTGGTCAAGGCCCGCGCCTACGGAGACCACGGCGGGGCGGCGGGCACCCGGTCCGCGCGGGCGGCGCTGATCACGGCCCTCGACACGCTGCTGCGGCTCTTCGCGCCCGTCCTGCCGTTCGTCACCGAGGAGGTCTGGTCGTGGTGGCGGGGCGAGGAATCCCCGTATCAGGGTGCGGAATCCCGGTATCGGGGTGAGGGCTCGCTGCACCGCGCCGCCTGGCCGGACCCGGAGCCGCTGCGCGCCGCGGGCGGCGACCAGGAGCTCCTCGAGGTTGCCTCGGAGGTCATCGCAGCCGTCCGCAGGGCCAAGTCCCAGGCGCGGCTCTCGATGCGCGCCCCGGTGTCGGCGGCGGTCCTGACGGCGCCGCGCGCGGTCCTCGACCGGTGTGCGCCCTCGGTCGCGGATCTGCGGGCCGCCGGACGCGTCGAGACCGTCGAACTGCGGGAAGGCGCGGGCGCCCTGACCGTTGCGGTCACGCTGCCCGAAGGGGAGCGGTGAGGCGGACGTCACAGGCTTTGCCAAGGGGTGGTGGACTGTCCAGTGCGTCGGGATAGTGTGCTGCGGTGACCACGCATTCGAACACCCCTGCAGGCTGGTACCCGGACCCGCAGGGCAATCCTCAGCTCCTGCGCTGGTGGGACGGTTCCCAGTGGACCGAGAACACCAGCCCCGCCCAGCAGTCGCAGGCCCAGCAGGTCCCGCAGCAGGCCCCGGCGGCGCAGCAGCAGCCCGCCCAGCAGCAGGCCCAGTACGGCCAGCCGCAGGCTCAGCAGGGCCAACAGGCCCATCTGCAGGGCCAGTTCGGCCAGCAGGGTCAGGCGGCCGGTGGTTACGGGATGCCGCAGCAGGGCGTGCCGCAGCAGTCGGCGGACCCCTCGAAGGTGCAGCGTCAGGTCCAGCAGCAGGCCGGGGTCGCGCCCACCGCACAGGGCGCCGGCACCCTGTTCACCGAGCCGGTCCTGGTGGTGAACCAGAAGGCCAAGCTGATCGAGCTGACCAACGAGTACTCGGTCATGGACCAGTCGGGCAACCAGATCGGCTCGGTCGTCCAGGTCGGCCAGAGCACGCTCAAGAAGGTCGCGCGCTTCGTCTCCAGCCTCGACCAGTTCATGACGCACAAGCTGGAGATCCGGGACGCGTACGGCCAGCCGCAGCTGATCATGACGCGGCCGAAGAAGTTCATGAAGTCGCGCGTCATCGTCGAGCGCCCGGACGGCCAGCCGGTCGGCGAGATCGTCCAGCAGAACATGATCGGCAAGATCAACTTCGCGATGAACGTGAACGGCCAGCAGGTCGGCGCGATCAAGGCGGAGAACTGGCGCGCGTGGAACTTCTCCATCGTGGACCACGCCGACAACGAGGTCGCCCGGATCACCAAGACCTGGGAGGGCCTCGCCAAGACCATGTTCACGACCGCGGACAACTACGTCCTGCAGATCCACTTCCAGCTGCCCGAGCCGCTCCTCAGCCTCGTCGTCGCGACGGCGCTGACGGTGGACACCGCGCTGAAGCAGGACTCGCGCGGCTTCGGCTGAGCCGTCGGCCCACCACGCATCCGTACGACGTCGGGGGGGCCCCCGGGGGGGGGGGGGGGCGGCGTGGGGTTGGGGGGGGGGGGGGGGGCGCTGGGGGGGGGCA